>JARRQQ010000250.1:0-6398 GCA_037381725.1 Sedimentisphaerales bacterium | reverse complement strand
CCGAGACCATCGAGCACGTGTGCAAGATCGTCGCCAATCATCACAGCGCCAAAGACATCGACACATGTGAATTTAGAATCATTTGGGACGCCGATTGGCTCTTGAACATTCCGGACGACCATCCGAACGCGAGCAAAGAGAAGCTAAAGGCCATTGTCGGAAGAGTCTTCAAGACTGACGAGGGACGAAGAATCGCAGAAGAATTGTTCTTGTAGAAGCTAATCGAAGAATGACTCGAAATTGAAAGGAGCATTATGTTTTGTTACCAGTGTGAACAAACGGCGGGCGGCACGGGCTGTACGAAGGTAGGCGTCTGCGGGAAGGATCAGGACATTCAGAGTTTGCAGGATACGCTTATCTTCGGGCTCAAGGGTATCGCCGCGTATGCGTATCATGCGCGCGAGCTTGGGCGGAGGGACGAGCAGGTCGATGCTTTCATGCATGAGGCGATGTTTGCCACGTTGACGAACGTGGACTTCGATTTGAACCGTCATCTCGAATTGGTTCTCAAAGCCGGCGAGATGAATCTTCGCGTGATGGAGATGCTCGACAATGCACATACCTCGACGTTCGGCAATCCGACGCCGGCGACGGTTCCGAGCGGCACCAAAGCAGGCCCCGGCATCGTCGTCACCGGCCACGACCTGCTCGACCTGCGCGAGCTGCTCAAGCAAACCGAAGGCAAGGGTATTAACATCTATACGCACGGTGAGATGCTCCCCGCCCACGGCTACCCCGAGCTCAGGAGGTTCAAGCATCTGGCGGGCAACTACGGCACGGCCTGGCAGAACCAGAGGAAGGAGTTCGACGAGTTCAGCGGGGCCATCCTCGTAACGACGAACTGCATTATGCTTCCGAAAGAATCCTACAAGGACAGAATCTTCACCTGTGGAATCGCCGGCTGCGCCGGAGTCAAACATATCGAGGGCAAGGATTTCAGCGAAGTTATCGACAAGGCCTTGTCCCAGCCACCGTTGCCTGAGAATCCGCGCGGGACGCTGAGCACGGGATTCCATCATTCGGCGGTGCTCAGCTTAGCCGACAAGATCGTCGAGGCGGTCAAGGCGGGCAAGATTCGGCACTTCTTCTTCATTGGCGGCTGCGACGGCGCCAAGCCCGGCCGCAATTACTTCACCGAGCTGGCCGAAAAGGTCCCGGATGATTGCGTGATCCTGACGGCGGCGTGCGGCAAGTACCGTCTGAATGCGCGCGACTACGGTGACATCGGTGGGATTCCCCGGCTGCTCGACACGGGCCAGTGCAACGATTCCTACTCCGCTATCAGGATTGCGACGGCCCTGGCCGAGGCGTTTGACTGCGGCGTGAACGATCTGCCGCTCTCACTCGCTGTCTCCTGGTACGAGCAAAAAGCCGTGGCCATCCTCCTGACGTTACTGTATTTGGGGATCAAGAACATCCGGCTCGGGCCGAGCCTGCCCGCGTTTGTTAGTCCGAACGTGCTGAATCTCCTGGCCGAGAAGTACAATATCAAGCCGATCGGTACGGCGGATGAAGACTTGGCTGAAATGCTCGCATAGACGCGAGATATTATAAGACGCTTCCTTAAACCTTACCACCCATGCAGATTTTTGCGAACAAGTAGGACTAAAACAATCGTAGTAAGCGTAAGTCAGTATTAGCGGCCTAGGAGGCTTACGGAAAACTCTGCGGCCTATTCAGGCTGTTCCTTATGTGAGGCTTAGGCGGTTGTTGGTAAAGTCGTTTTTGTCAAGGGAACGTGGAACCCGGCGGTGGCGGGTTGTGAGCTGCCGGAAATGAATACTCAAGGAGACCAGTCATGAACGTAAAGAGAGTAGTAGCGATGGCGTTGGTCCTGATTTCTCTCGTAGTAATCGTGGGCTGTCAGAGTGGATACGAATCTCACAACAGAATGGTGTCGGCGGATCGGATGCATTGGAGCCAGGGTCCAACCGGTTTTCCACATCCCGTGCCCGCGCCTCAACGGTGAGAAAGTAAATGGGCCACCAAGGAACAATGTCGTCAAGACCAAATCGAGGTCGCCTCGCGAGTTGGATGTACGCGCCGGGCGACCTCGAATCGAATAACACCCTTGCCGAGGTTGACGTAAAAAGGGGAATAACGTGGGGGTCAAGGAGGGGGAGAATTGGCAAAAGGTAGGCGATAATGAGCAAGAAAAGCACGTTAAGAGATGTAGCCTGGATCGCGGCCGGAGTGATCACGGTTGTGGTGGTTATGGTATTTGCGGCGATTGATCGCGAGCCGGCTGATCCTCAGTCGGCGCCTCAGACGGCTGCTCCCGGAGGCTTAGAGAGCGTTGTGAAATCCGCCCAAACGTGGGAAGCCACCTTCCCCGCCTGGGCCGGAAAAGCGGCGCCTGATTTTGCGATTAACGATATCGACGGCAAGACGCACAGGCTGAGTGATTATCACGGCAAGAACCTGTTGGTGGTGTTCTGGGCAACGTGGTGCCCCTCGTGCAACGCGGAGATTCCTCACCTGATGGAGCTGCGCAAAGCGTATAGCGCAGACCAACTGGCGATTCTGGCCATATCCAACGAATCGCCCGACGTTCTGAAGGATTTCGTCGCGAAGAAGGGCATCAACTACACGGTGGCTTCTATCCACAGCACCCCGCCGGCGCCGTTTTCCAGCGTGACGTCGATCCCGACCACTTTCTACATCGGTCCGGATGGAAAGATCAAACTGACGGCCCTCGGTCTGGTCCCGCTTGAACAGGCGAAGGCCATTGTAGACACTCACGTCGAGCCGAGTCAGGCCTGATGCTGTCTCTTTTGTCTTTCCGCATGAGCATCCGCGCGTCGTGAGCCATTGCGGTCGGCGGAGGGCATGGTGTATGGCGGCCGCAAGTATGAGTGCGTGTGTGGCCGAAAGGCAGAGAAATGGGAGGCTCCGCAATCACAGGAAGGCACGCCAACACGCTGATAGGCGAAAGCAGCCCGTACTTGCTCCAGCACGCCCATAATCCGGTCGATTGGTATCCCTGGGGGGATGAAGCCTTCGATCGAGCGAAGAAGGAGGACAAACCCGTTTTCCTTTCCATCGGATATTCCACGTGTCATTGGTGTCACGTGATGGAGCGAGAGAGCTTCGAAGATGAAGAAATCGCCCGAATACTAAACGAGCACTTCATCAGTATCAAGGTGGACCGGGAACAGCGGCCGGACATCGACGCGATTTACATGAACGCCGTCGTGATGACGACGGGTTCGGGGGGCTGGCCGCTGTCGGTCTTTCTCACGCCCGAGGGCAAACCCTTCTACGGCGGCACGTACTTCCCGCCGAGGGCCGCGTTTGGTCGTCCTTCTTTCGGGCGCATTCTGCAATCCATCGCGAAGGCATGGAACAGCAAAAGGGCGGAACTCGTTGAGTCGGCGGGCAAGCTGACCGAATACCTGCAAGATTCGGCCGCGCCCCCGGAGCGAGAGACTCTGTCCCCGGCCATGCTGGACAGAGCGTTCGGACAATTGCAAGCGGCGTTCGACAGCGCCGACGGCGGCTTCGGGAGTGCTCCGAAATTCCCGCAGCCGACAAGTTTGTGGATGCTCCTGTGTTATTGGCATCGTACCGGGAACGCGGACGCTCTCCAAATGGTCACCGCGACGCTGGATGCGCTGGCCAAAGGCGGGATTCACGATCACATCGGCGGCGGCTTCCATCGCTACGCGACCGACGCGCGATGGCTCGTGCCGCACTTCGAGAAGATGCTTTACGACCAAGCCCTGCTCGCACGGGTTTATCTTCATGCGTACCAGGTCACGGGCAATTCGCTCTATGCCGACGTGGCGCGTGACGTTTTCGATTACGTTCTGCGTGATATGACCGATCCGGCCGGCGGTTTCTACAGCGCCGAGGACGCCGACAGCGACGGCGAGGAAGGGGCATTCTATCTGTGGGACGCAGAGCAAATCGGCGCCATTCTGGATCGGGATCAGGCGAGACTGTTCAATACTTACTACGGCGTCACGGAGGAGGGCAATTTCGACAAAGGCAAAACGATCCTCAGTATTGTAAGCTCGACGGAACAACTGGCAGAGGAGTTCGGGATAAGTCCCGCCGCGATTGCCGATACGCTGGCGACCGGGCGCAAGAAGATCTTCGAAGCACGGGCCAAGCGAAACCGGCCGCACCGCGACGACAAGGTCATTACCGCTTGGAATGGCCTGATGATCTCATCACTGGCTTGCCGTGGGATGGTTCTCGGCGAGCAAGTGTATACGCAAGCGGCGGTGCGCGCTGCGAATTTCATTATGGGCACGCTGCGCGAGAACGGTCGTCTGAAGCGTTATTACCGCGACGGCCGGGCGGTTGAAAAGGCCTTTCTCCATGATTACGCCTTTGTAACCCTTGGTCTGCTGGACCTGTACGAAGCGACTTTCGATATTGGCTGGCTGATCGAGGCGAGGAAGCTGGGTGATGAGATGATCGCGTTGTTTGCCGATCACCAGGGAGGAGGGTTTCTTCTGACCGGCAGAGATAGTGAAAGGCTGATCGCCCGGTCGAAGCCCGTTGCCGATAGCGCCGTTCCGTCCGGCAATTCCATTGCGGCGCTGGCGATGTTGAAGCTGGGCCGGCTGACGATGAGTCACGACGTCGCTGAACAAGCCAGCCGAATTTTGGAGGCATTCTCTTCACAATTGGAAGAATCGCCCTCTCATTCGCCTGCCATGCTGGTCGCGCTGGACTTCTGGCTGGGGCCCCGCCAGGAGATCATCATCGCCGGCGACGCGCATGCTGCGGACACGCAGAGAATGCTCAAGGTGGTCCGCTCCAAATTCCTGCCTAACGCGATCGTCGTGCTGCACGATCCGACCCACCCCGGCCCAAGCACGGTCGAAGGGGCGGATTCCACTTTCTACCAAATCGTCCCGTTCGTGGAGTATCAAACGCCTTCCGACGGCAAGGCAACCGCCTACGTATGCGAGGACTATGCCTGCCAGCGGCCCGTCACCGACGTCGATGAATTGGAGCGTCTGCTGGCTCCGAATTCCCGGCCGCGAAAAGGGGAATGCGAAATGTGAAAAATCTGATTTTTCTTCGAACTCCATATACCCCCCAGGGGTATAGTGGGAAAAGCAAAAACGAGGGGACAGAAGAATGAAGAAGAATCCGAGTCACATGGATAATCTGGTTGCACTGAGGCGAATAGAAGGGCAAGTTCGCGGCGTCCAAAGGATGATCGAAGGCCGGGAGTATTGCATCGATATTCTGAATCAGATTTCGGCGGTCAGGGGGGCGCTGGGCAGGGTGGAGGAGAAGATACTGAAAAGGCACCTCCAACATTGTGTCACCGAGGCCGTGAGAGGAGATTCCGAAGAGGAGAAAGAGAAGAAGCTGGATGAGATTCTCAAGCTCATCGACCAGACGCGCAGAGGATGAGAATGATTGGGTGGCTCAAGTAAGGAGACCTCATCATGAACGATAAACGGGAAGTGTCATTAGCGGCGGTGGTGGCCGGGTATTCGGCTCTCGTCATCGCGCTCGGAATGGGAGTGTACGCCGTGTATCAGTACGTCGCGACGCCGAACAGGACGATCCTGGGGCTGATATTGGAGCACAGCCTGCACGTGATCGTTCTCGGCCTGCTCATTTACGGTGTGCTCTATGCCGTTTTGTACAAGAAGGTCGTCAGGCCCGTACACGATCTATACCTGAAACTGTACGCTATCACGCGCGGAAATTTAAGCTCTATCGAGATTGACTCGAATATTGTCGAGATTTCTGAGATTGCAGAAGGCGTCCAGGTCTTACTGGACGGCATGGACCGGAGCGTGCCCAGGGTTTCCCTGGCCGAGCTTTCGAACCGCACGCAGAGGATTCGCTTGATCGCCAAGGAGCCGAAGGTCCTGGATACACGGGCGAAAGATTTCCTGCTGAACGTGGCGAATGAAATCGATGACGTGGTGAGGGAGTTGTCTCTCGCAAAGCGGCCGGAACAGGAAGTAGAGGTAAAGGTTGAATGATCGTCGAGGGTGACTACACTGAGTTGAAACGTGTTCCCGATTTCGCCGGGATGCTCGATCTCGAATGCCTCAGATGTGGGAGAAGCCGATGAAGAAAAAGACGACATCCATGTTTGTCACGGTTGCGACGACTTTGGTTATGCTAGGGGGCTGTGCGGCTCCCTCGTCGAACCATTCCCAAACGATGGCCGAAACTGCTCCGCCGCGTATCGAGCCGACCGGTGGGAACGAATCGACCTCGCCGCCAGAGGAAGCTCCCACTCTGGGCGAGAACCCGACATTGTCTGATTATCTTCGCGTGGCCGCGCTCAATAACGCCGGTCTCAAGGCCGCATTTGAGCAATGGAAGATGGCGGTCGAGCAAGTTCCTCAGGCGGAATCTCTTCCGGACCCCAGGTTCACGTACGGGTATTTCATCGAGTCGGTTGAAACAAG
>JARRQQ010000249.1:0-6404 GCA_037381725.1 Sedimentisphaerales bacterium | reverse complement strand
ATTGACGCGGGTAGGAGGAAAAACATGAGGCCGCTCGGTAAGCACGTCCTCCAAAATCTTGTTCACTTTGAGGCGGACTGAGCGGCATACGCCTCTATCCTGACTATGCGAGTAGTAGAGCGCCGCATAAAGAAGACGCAGCGATTCTTTATCATTTCCATCATACATGGCGCTGTCACGCAGCTCGTCGACCGCCGCATGGACCTTGTGGAAGTCATCCGAGACCAGCCGTTCCCTCGCCAACCTGAGCGATGGTCGCCTGGAGTTTGTTTCCAGCCTGCTAATCCATCCCGTCAAGAAGCCACCGTGGTCGTGGAAAACATCCGTGCGAATATCGTCGTAACGGGCCGAAGTACATGCAGCCTCTGAAGACATGGCGTCGAGCATTGACGAGGCGCACAGACGCACGACCTTCATGACGACCTCATCGAGTTTGTAGACCAGCACGAGGGAACCTGCGTCGAGATAGAGATCCGTGAATCCCATGATCGCCTTGCGGACCCGCTCGAGCTCGACATCGCCCGCGTCCGCAATTTCGGTGACAGCCTTACTTAGAGCGGCTCTCATTTTAGGCCCATGCCTCGCTTCAGGATCCGCTCCGGTCTGCAAAATGGTCCTGGCCGTGCTGCTCTTGCCAAGCCGCAGCCAGAATCTCTCCAGGAGGATAATATTATCCACCTGTTTGAGGACCCGGAGCCGTTCGGACGCTTCAAACGTATCGTCGCCAGACTCAAGTTCCGTGATAGCTGACTGCAGAATACCCCTGTGTGAGGCGTGGAAATGCAGGCTATGGATTCTCACCTGCGAAATGTGAAAGTGGGGATGGCATAGATGAAACAGCGCTTGTTCAAATTCTCCAACGAGCATCCGTTCTCGGTCCTGTTTGGCCTTCTCTCCGAAAACCAAAAGCTGGTTATTGAACACGAGTTCATGTGGCGTCAAATGAATCGTGCCCGAGATTGCCTTGCTGATGCGCAGACGAATTCTCCGCTCCGTCAGAGCGGCGCACATCTCCGAACGCTCATCCTTGATCACCTTCATGGTCCGATCAAGATTGTCCCGCAAGAAAATGGCTTTGTCGCTCCCGAGCACCGCGGTCACTGTCTCGTGGTCTTCGAAGTGACTTTCACCCTTGGTATCGAAACGAAGTGCGATCACGGCATCGATCGATTCGGCATTCGTCGTCGAAATCGTGAGAGCATCCGTGTCATCGCCTGTTCTCACGTCGGCATGGGAAAGAGTTTCGACCTGCGTCACCTCCTTAAGGGCCTCTTCGCCTATTGTCCGCTCTTCATGGACTTCGTTGTCGAAAAAGACTCTGATCTCAAAATCGACTATCTGCAAAAGATCGCCGGATTTTATCTGAGCCTTGTGGATAGCATGGCCATTCAGGTAGGTCTTGTTGGTGGAGCCCTTGTCCTCGACTATCCAGTTATCTCGATCATCGTTGTCGATCACAGCGTGTTGTCGCGAGACGCCCCGGCCGAGCAAGAGAATGTGGCTGTCTTCGGCTCGCCCCACCCGAATGGGGCCCTTATCGAACCTGAACTCCTTGCTGTCGCCATTGGCCTGTCTCAGAACAAGACATACCATATTTCACAATTCCTTCGAGACTGTATATACCCCCATGATGATTATACACCCGCCGGGCTGGTGCGTCAAACTCCAGCAACGTCCCATCGAGTCATCGCGGTTTATCTGGCCGAACAAGATGTTGATGGCGATAGGTTGCCGGACAAAGGCCAGGAACCTTCCGTGTGCATGGGATTCACCTATACGTGCAAGCGACTAACCATGATGCCAGGTTGTGTACCGACGACGATACCCTTGCAAGCGACAAATTGGGCTGCACATTGCTGAAAGAAGAAACTCGATCTTGAAGGCTGCGAGAGGAACGCTTGCACCCTCGTGATCATGACGGGACCGGTATCGAGCATCAAGTATCAAACTCTTTCAGCCTTCGTCGACGATTTTCATACCCATCAGCCGGGCGAGGTGGGACACACTGTCCATGTGGTC
The DNA here is from genome assembly GCA_037381725.1 of Sedimentisphaerales bacterium. Lineage (GTDB taxonomy): Bacteria > Planctomycetota > Phycisphaerae > Sedimentisphaerales > Anaerobacaceae > JAFGTG01. The sequence goes on along the minus strand of JARRQQ010000249.1, from coordinate 4,385 downwards.
GCCGTAGAACACGACGCGGTGCAAGAGCGTGATGGCGTCCTCGGTATCAAGGACGCTGCTCCAGTTGGCGGCCATCTTGGCGGCGTCGCGAACTTCGGTGACAATCCGGGTGCGACAGCCGTGGACGGACCTGGCCGGGACTTCGACGACCTTGCCTGTCGAGTCGAGTATCGTATCCAGCCTGACCGGCTTGACGCGGGTGATGGTCTCGCCGAAGCGGTATTGGACCTCGGGCACGCAACCACTGTCTCCGACCTCGGAATGCCCGCGCAGCAAGTACGGCGCTTCCTTGCCTCTGGCACCGTCCTGTTTCAGAGGCGCGGTGCAATGGGCCGTCCAAAGAGCATTGCGAGAGGTGTCGAAGGTGGCATTGCCCTGGAAGCGCGGCTGGTCAATGGCGTTTGAAACAGGAGCATGGTCAATAACGAATCCATGTCCCCTTCACACGCCGCGGGAATACCCCCGTCGCGCAGGCGGGCAAATCCCAGGCACGGAAATCCTTTGGGCGACCAGCCCATACACGTGCCCACCGCCAGTCACGCCCGTTTCCAAGAATTCCCGTCGCGTGCAGTGTTCGCACATGACCATGATCTGCAAATGAAAAAACGATCGGCAATTCTCCGCTCTCAGCTCACTGAGATGCACCTCGGTAACAGTAGATCGAACCGGACTGTGCCACCATGTACAACTTACCGTTCGCAGCGACGAGGCCGTCGAAGGCGGGCAGGTAGGCCAGTTTCTTCTCGGCCAGCTTCGTCCCATCTTTCTTCGAGAAGACCTGCATGATGCCGCCATGCTCGCCCTTGAGCCAGGCCGCCTGCGATACCATTCTCTCCTGGTAAGTCCTTTCGTTGGAACGGCCCCAGAGTTTCCTTTCGTCCGCTACGTCACGAGGACCGGCAATGAAGAGCCGGTCGTCGGCTAGGACCATGGCCTTTGCCATCACCTGGGGTTTCTTATGAATCCAGTTGTAGTCCAGAGCGGTAAGCTTTTGCATGGGCTGTCGGTCGAGTTGTTTCCAATCCACAGTGTTGGATGCCAGAGGATTATCGGTCGGGTATTTACCCTTGATCCACGTGCCTTCAAGCCTGGGGATTCCCACCTTACGCCGAGGTTTTTTGCCCGCGCTGAAAAGCCAGTATTCACTGATGGAGGTGGTACACATCAGCCCGGGGTCGCGGCCGTACGAATAGGCGTTCTTATCATCAATACAAACGATGCGGCCGCAGGGAACGCGCTTCGGGGGAAACTGGAATTCGGCCCAGCCTTCCCCGGCCGCACGGCCGTAAATCCAGTACGTGCGCTGCTGCCAACTGTCATCCAAAAACGAGACAGGCGAAAAAAGGTGGACTTCTTCGTCGTACTGCGTGTCTGGACGCTGTGGTCTGATGCGCACCCGTTTGCCGTCAAGAGTGAAGGTCTGTGATTTCATGTAAACGTATTGACCATCGCTGGAGAGAATATCGGGCATGGCTACGGGCATGTGCTTGCCCATCAGCAGGTCCTGAAGATGCTTGTCAGTGCCCGGGACCCTGTCGTCCATCACGTTTTCGTAGATAAGCTCGCCCGTCTCCGGCTTCAGTATCAACAGGCGCAGTCCGCCGTCAAGGAACATGGAGCGGCCGGCCACACAGTAGAGCTTGCCATCCTGGATCAGCGTGCTCCCCGGCAGCGGCCAGACCGACTCAGGCTGACCAAAGGACATGAGCCTGCGCGTGCTAGGGGCCGCCTGGAATCGCCAGACGAGTTGCCCGTCGCCGCCATTCAGAGCATACACGCAACCATCAGCGCAGCCGAAGATCGCAAGCCCCTTGTAGATCGTGGGCGAAGAGTCCACGCGTCCGTCCGCAACAAAATGCCAAATTTCCCGACCCGAAGTTGCATCCAGGGCATAAACGGTGTGCTCATTGATCTCACTAAGGAAGAGCTTCCCGGCGGCAACTGTCGGCTGGCTGATCTTCGTGCCGAAGTCCTTCTTCCACGACTGCTCGAGCTCGGCGGGAACCTCCGTTTTGACGTACCCGCTGCGCTCGTTGTCGTGGCGGAAGGTCGGCCAGTCAGAGGCCGCATATTCAGCCTGCTCAGCATATTTGCCGTAGGCCGGACCCTTGACTCGTCTGGCCGCAGCGGGCGGAGCTTCAGCGGGCTCGGCCTCCACCGCGACGGCGTCGAAACCGTTGAGCTTTGACTGATAATAGCATGCGCAGGCATGTGGGGGCGTATAGATCATGCCGTTGGCGGGCATGACCCCGTAGAAGCAACCTCCGCGAATCCAGAAATTGTTGGTCCACTCGTCCGTCGCCATGTCATAGATCTGGATTCCCATTATCGGCGACAGTTGGAGCTTCTGTGTGGCCCGGCCGGGGTAGCATCTCTGGTGGATATAGAAAGACTTTATCGGATCGACATAGTCGGCCAGTTTGCTGCCGTCCTGAAGGCTGTAGGTCAAGTATTCGCCGCACGTGCGGGATCCCAGCGCCCATACTTTGTTGCCGAGGACGTAGAAATCTTCGAGGCTGAAGTGGCCGGAGCGGGGCTTGCCTTTGATGGACCAGAGCACTTGGCCGGTCTTGGCGGAGATGGCAAAGATTTGTCCCTGCGGCGAGAACACGACACGGGACCCGTCGATGACCAGCCTCGGGCCGCCGTATCCCGTCTGAAACAGCTTTGCTTTCGAGACTTCCGCCCTCCAGAGTTGCACGCCGCTGTTTCGGTCCAGCGCAACGACAGCGTCGCCGTCGTACACGCACACCATTCGGTCGTCGGCGGCCAACGTCATCGGGGCCACGGGCATTTCATGTTCCCAGAGGAGGTCGCCGCTCTCGGCCTGCATGGCTTTGATCGTGCGTATGCCCGTACCGGGCGTCCATCCCCATATCTTGCTGGCCCGGTGCTGTTCCGTCCAGCAGTTCCCATTCTGCTGGTTGTAGTCGTTGGGCTTTCGGTCAGGATCGACCACCGCAAAGACGGTACCGTCCGAGACAACCAATTCGAAGGTACTGGCGGTTCTAGCATAAGTGCAAACGGTCTTGCCGGTGGCCGCATCCAGGCAAAGCAGGTTCTGTTCCACGCCCGGGGCGATGTATACCCTGTCCTTGACGGCAACCAATCGCCTCGGTATCCAGGTCGGACCACTCTTGAGTGGATAGAGCGGGTTGAACCAGTCGTGCAGTGGCCGTTTCCACAGGACGGTGCCGTTGAAGGCGTCGCGTGCCGTCAGGAAGTACGCGCATGGAAGCTGGATAGAATCCGTCGGCCCCTCGTCCATCACGTAAAAAACGCGCCCTGCCGTCGAAACCATGGCCTGCATACTCGCCGTGTTCTCGTGACTCCTGGCCCAGTACGGTCCGCCCGTCCATTTCAATCCCTTTGGCTGTCCGGCGATCAAGTCGTTCGAGACGGACGTACCTTGCGGGTCGTGGAGAAAATGCGTCCATTCATCGATGTCGTCCGGCCACGGCTTCTCAAAGATCGTCCATCCTTTAAGCGTGTCCAGGGGACTCGTCTTCAACCCGGATATGTCCAGCTCCTCCTTTACCAAGACTCGCCCGCCGGGAGCAAGTACCCGACGTATCTCATCTGCAGAAATATCGCCGATGTCGGAGATGACCAGCAGGTTCACTAGGTTTGCTACGTACGGCAATTGCTTGCCATCAAAATGCACGACGGAAACCTTCCCGTACAGGCCGGCCGACTGGACCTGTTCTCTGGCGGTTGTCACGGTATCGGGATCGTCGGACAATCCTTGCACCACGAAGCCTTCCCGTGCTCCCAGGGAAGTCAGCACTTTACCGTCCCCACAGCCGACAAAAACGACGAACCCCCCCTCAAGACCTGCGGCGTTGGCAAAGTCTTCGGCTGCGACCGACGATTCAACGGTCAGAAACAGAACCAAAAGAAAAACAACAAAGACCCGTCTTTTCATGATGAATCTCCCGTGAAATTGCTGATTTACGATTTGCAATCGACAATCGGAAATCGAAAATCCGTTAATATCCCACTCTGCCCCAGATGGCTGTCTGCATCCTCTTCAAATCATCCAAGCCCTGGTCAGTCTGAGGCGCGAAGTTGTACGGTGGGTGCAGCATCTTGCCAGCACGGATCGTCTCCACTCCCCGATATTTCCAATACTCGCTATGGCCGTCGGCGAAAGAGACGTTCGTGCCGTCCCCATGTCGGACAAACGGCGGGTCCCACCAACTGGGCGTCGTGTAGTGAATCGCGTAGCTATCGGGGCTGATTTGCCCTTCATCGAGGAAGACAAGCCTGAAAGCCGGGGCGGGATCGATGATCTCCGTTCTCTTCTTGATCATCAGCACCGTCTTGCCCACTCTCACTCCCCGGTTGCCTACGAACGTCCCCGTAGCGTCGAAACAACCATTCAT
>JARRQQ010000248.1:0-8385 GCA_037381725.1 Sedimentisphaerales bacterium | reverse complement strand
GTCGGCGGCGACCGAATCTCCGTCACGGAGGGCATCGTCTCGCGAATCGAGACCGACACTTACGTACACAACGGGTCCGGCAGACCCGTAGTCATACAAACGGACGCCGCCATCAATCCGGGCAATAGTGGAGGGCCGGTCGTCCAGGACGGCCAGGTCGTCGGCGTCGCCTTCCAGGGCCTCCGGGAAGCGGACAACATCGGCTATCTCATTCCCACAACCGTCATCAGGCACTTTCTGACGGATATCGAAGACGGAAAATACGACGGCTTCGGCACCATGGGCACCCTGTTCTATCCCGGCCTGCACAATGCGAGCTACAGGGAGTATCTCCAAGTGCCACCGGATGAGGACGGCGTCGTGGTCATTGCCACGCTGATGCACTCGTCACTCGAATCGATTCTCCAGGCCGGCGACGTGATGACTCGGGTTGACGATTACGACATTGATAACGACGGCATGCTCCAGATACATGGCTTGCGATTGCCCGTCTCGGAACTCGTGGATTCCAAGCAGATCGGCCAGACCGTGCAACTGACTTTCTATCGTCAAGGCCAGCGAAAGACGGCTACGGCGACCATCGCCTTGAACACGCAGATCTTCGACCGGGCGCGGGGATACGACCGCCCGCCGCCCTATGTGTGCTTTGCCGGCCTGGTGTTTACCCCCGCCAGTCGCAATTTTCTGGAAACATGGGGATCGCAATGGCCCAAGAAGATACCTTTTACCTTGCGATACCTCTTCACCTATTCCGCGCAGCTCAATACCGACCGGCAGCGGCAAGAGTACGTCGTACTTTCCGCGGTCATGTCCGACGAGGTCAATGCCTACGCCGATGAATTCAAGAACCACGTCGTCGAAAGCATCAACGGCGTCAAGATACATAGTCTCGACGACGTGCACAACGCCTTCAAACAAACGACCAATCGCTTCTACGAGATAGAATTCATGGGCGATGATCGCATTCTGCCGATTGACGCGGAAGTCGCGAGGCAAAGGCAGCAGCCCATACTCGAGAAGTATCATATCCCCGCCGAAGCAAATCTTGAGAGGACCTCATGACCAGACAAATACTCTATATCGCCGTCTTATGCGCGGTCCTCGCGCCGTGCTCCGTCACGGTCGCCTCGAACGCGGGCCCCCAAGGGGTAGGCGGACCGGACCTGACCGAAGCGATGAAAGACTCCATTGTCTACCTGGAGGTCTCCGCTTACGGCTACAGCCGGAGCGAGCCCTGGAGGCACGAAGACCTCTCGAAAAGCTGGGCATGCGGGTGCGCCGTGGGCCAATACGAGGTGGTGACAACCGCCGAGAGCGTCATCGATCTGGCGTTTGTGCGGGCGTTGCGATACGGTCAGAATGAGTTTGTCCACGCGACGCTCGAGCTCGTCGACTACGACACGAACCTCTGCCTGATCCGATTGGACCCGAACGAGCTAACCACGCCTCTGAAACCGCTGACGTTTTCCGAAGACTACGAGAAGGGAGCTGAGGTCAGTTTCTACTGGCTCTCTCCGGACAGCCGGCTGTACAACGGACGCGGCTACCTCGATCGCGCGAGCGTGGAACCCGTTCAGGTTTCTCACGGAGAGCGCTTGTGCTACGTGGCTGCCAATACGTCGCAACGTACCGCCAGAGGAGAGGTCTACTGCGTCGGCTCGTCACCCATCGGCATTGCCTGCTCGTCCAATCGCGACAAGGAAAGCGGTCTGATCCCGGGTGAGACGATCAATCGATTCCTGAAGGCCGCATCCAGTCGTGAGTACAAAGGCTTCGGAGAGGTTGGCTTTACGCTCTCGGAATTGCTCGATCCCGCGATGCGATCTTTCTTGAAGATGCCGGCTTCGATGACCGGCGGAGCCTACGTCAGCGACGTGGACAATCTCGGCACGGGTTGTGACAGCCTCAAGAAGGGAGACGTGATCCTGAGCATCGACGGCAACGCGCTCGACCCGTATGGTAAAAATTGCGGCAGATTTTGGTCTGCATCCGGTCACAGTTATTTTTGGACTGCGGTGGGCACGGTATCACGAGCATGACCGGCAAACGGAGTACATCGTCACAGCCGGATTCGTCTTGCAAAGACTCACGCGCGAGTACCTGATGGAATTCGGCGACGACATGGCCGGCCAAAGTCCGGCGCACCTGTACCATTACTATCGCGACCTCGCCTTCAAGCCCACACCGGAGCGTCAGGATATCGTGACGCTCAGTTACGTCCTTCCGAGCCCCATCAACATCGGCTACGCTGGTCTCGGCCAGATGGTCGTCAGCAAATTCAACGGCATGAAGATACGTTCCATCAAGGATGTCCTGGCCGCTCAGAAGTTGAATCCCGAATCCGAGTATGACGTCATTGAATTTGAGCTGGACAATCCTATCGTTGTCATTCCAAGGCGTCAGTTAGCCGCTGCCGATCAATTCATCCAGCGGAACTACGGCATAGAAAAACTCTCGAATATCCAACCGTAAGCAGGCGTATTGACTGATGACTATTGACTAATTGCTCGTGCACCGCTGTCCGGAGCGTGCCATCCGTTCAATAGTCAATTCCCTCATTCCTCGGGGGCATTTCTCGTTAAGTCGATGTGCCCACGTGCCGATGCATGATATGACGATTTTTCGCTTGACAAGAAGCGACTCGATCTCGTATAGTGGAATATGGTAAATGCTGCAAGTCATTGGTCTTTCAGCAATTTCAATAATGGGTTACGGGTCTTCTCCTTCAATCGGCTTCCCGAGGGGAGCTTTGAAGGGGGGAGGTGGTGCCACGCCGAAAAGCTCGATCTTGCGCGAACACTGTCGCTTATCATGAATATGCAACCATTTTCCAACTCTTTTCTTTGAAGGAGGCTTGTCATGTACAAAAAGATGACTCTTGTAATTGCCACAGCCGTAATGATCGGCCTGGCGGGTCACGCTCGGGCCGACCTGATTCTTCACTATTCTTTGGATGAAGGTTCCGGGACGATCGCCCACGACTCGAGCGGCAATGGACACGACGGCGTCTTCGAAGGTAATCCCACGTGGACGGCCGGGAAGATTGGCGGCGCCCTGTCGTTCAGCGGCGGCGGCGAGCGCGTTGTCGACGCGGACGCTGGGGACTACCTCAACGGCCTGGACGCCGTGACCGTGGCGATCTGGATCAAGTCCAACGAGACCAACTCCGACCGCGGCTTCATCATCGGCGAGGAGCCCGATGGCGGCGACAACCTCTTGGAAATGCGCTATGACTCATCGGGCGCGAACGGAGGCGGTACAAACGTGCTGAAGATGGCGGTGGTGGCGCCCAATGATGAGCAGCAGTTGGAAACCTCCGCCAATCGTCAAACGACCGAATGGCAGCATGTGGCGATGGTGTGGAGTCGAAATGCAGAACTGCAGTGCTACATCGACGGCGAACTGGATACCCCTTCGGCCAATGATCCGGCGAGGGACGTAGCCACCTCGGACATCACGATGCTGATCATCGGCCAGGGCGGTAAGGACGCCGGCCAAAGCTGGAACGGTCTCATTGACGACGTGCGCATCTACGACGAGGCACTGACCGCCGAACGGATTCAGGGCGTCATGTTAGGTGAGGGCTATCCGTACGCCATGGGTCCCAGCCCGGCTGACGGCTCCATTTATAAAGACACCTGGGTGACTCTCACCTGGACGCCGGGCGACTATGCGGTTTCGCATGACGTTTATTTTGGCGACGATCATGATGGGGTGGAGAACGCTACCCTGGAGTCCGAGGTATTCCGAGGCAATCAGGCGGATACGTTCTACGTCGCTGGATTTCCCGGATACGCCTATCCGGACGGCCTGGCTCCGGGAACGACCTACTACTGGCGAATCGATGAGGTCAACGACGCCGATCCGAACAGCCCGTGGAAGGGCCCCGTCTGGAGCTTCTCGGTTCCACCCAAGATAGCCTACGACCCCGATCCGGCTGACGGAGCCGAATCTGTAGCGACCAACGCCACGCTGACCTGGACGCCCGGTTTCGGCGCCAAATTGCATACCGTCTACCTCGGCGATGACTTCGACACCATCGCGAACGCCACGGGCGGAATTCCCCTGGGGGCGCCCAGCTATACGCCCAGCTCGCTCAAAGCGGCCAAGACCTACTACTGGCGCGTCGATGAGTTCGACGGCGCCAACACGTATACGGGCGACGTCTGGAGCTTCACGACCCAAGGCGCTATCGCGAATCCGAATCCCGCCGACGGCGCGGTGGACATCACGCAAACGCCGACTCTCACGTGGAACGCCGGGGCACCCGCCGCTTCACACGAGATATACCTCGGAACCGATGAAGACGCGGTAAGAAACGCCACGGCGGCCTCGCCGGAGTACAAAGGCACCCAGGCGCTCGGCAACGAAAGCTACGAGCCGGGCACACTGGCCTGGGAAACCACCTACTTCTGGCGCGTGGATGAAGTGAACGACACCAACCCCGACAGTCCGTGGAAAGGCCCCGTCTGGAGCTTCACGACGGCCGGCTTCGCTATCGTGGAAGACTTCGAGAGCTATACGGATGATGACGTCGCGGGCCAGGCGATTTGGCAGCACTGGATCGACGGCTTCGGCGTCGCCGACAACGGTTCGCAGGTCGGTTATCTTCTCCCGCCGTACGCCGAGCAGACGATTGTCCACGGCGGTTTGCAATCCATGCCGCTGATATACAACAATACCGACGGCGTGACCAATTCGGAGGCGGCGCTGACGCTAACGTCGACGCGCGACTGGACGGTAGAAGGCGTCACGGAACTGTCACTGTGGTTCCACGGCCTTCCTGCCTCCGTCGGCAGCTTCACGGAAGATCCGGTCGGCACCTATACGATCACGGCGGAAGGCGCGGACATTTGGAACGCCGCCGACGAATTCCACTACGCATTCAAAACGCTGAGCGGCGCCGGGACGATTGACGCGCAGGTGCTCAGCGTTCAGAACACGGACGCGTGGACCAAGGCCGGCGTGATGATTCGTGAGACGCTGGAACCTGGCTCGAATTTCGCGGCGGTCTATATCACGCCCGGCAACGGCTGTCGATTCCAGGCGCGTGCAACGACGGACGGCGCCGCCACGAGCGACACGTCGGTCGCCACCGCCGAGCAAATGGCCATCACCGCACCGTACTGGATCCGACTGGAGCGCAGCATCGGCGGCGCCTTCAGAGGCTACTACTCCAGTGACGGGGTCGATTGGCAATCCATGTCGTGGAACCCACAGACTATCATCATGGCGTCGGATGTCTACATCGGTTTGGCTTTGACCTCCCACAGCGCCGGCAACGTCTGCGAAGCTACATTCACCAACGTTAGCACGACCGGCACGGTGGGCGCCCAGTGGGCGGACCAGGACATCGGCATCGCCAGCAATGCGGCCGATCCGCTGTACGTAGCGGTTTCCAATTCAAGCGGCTCGCCGGCGGTCGTGGCCAACGACGATCCAACCGCAGCGACGATTGACGACTGGACCGAGTGGCGCGTTCCGCTGCAGGACTTTGCCGATCAGGGCATCAACCTGGGGAACGTGGACAAGATCGCCGTCGGCCTGGGCAGCAAGTCCGGCATGCCTGTTGTTGGCGGCATGGGAACCGTCTACGTTGACGACCTCCGGCTGTACCGCCCCACTGAGACCGAGGGCCAGTAATCCCGGACGACAGTTGATTTGCCAACCATTCAGGAGCCTGTGCCGAGCGATTCGGCACAGGCTCCGTTGTTTTTTCGCAGGCCATTTCGAAGCGGGCGATGGACCCTGGCGGTCCATAAAACACGCATCCGGGACGCACCGATCAGCGATGCCCACCTCCGGATTATTCTTGACGTCACGCCGTTCAATCTGATATAAATGAAGAGATTCGAGGCCGCGCACCGTTGGCCTCTGGAGCAAAGAACCATCTTAGTTATGAAGGAGGAACATCATGTGCAGAAAGTCAGTCGTTTGGAGGTTGTTTGTCCTTGTGCTGGGGCTGAGTATCGCCGCTTCCAATGCCCTGGCGCAGGAGGGACTCATCGGATACTGGAAATTCGACGAAGCGTCGGGCACGACCGCGGCCGATAGCGCCGGGGCAGACAACGACGGCACGCTGATCGGCGACGGTCTCGTGTGGATGGCAGGCAAGGCGGGAGGCGCTCTGTCGTTTCCGGGCGATCCGACCGATGCCCGCGTCGAGTTTTCCACGACGGGAATGTCGGCTACCGCCGGAACCGTCGCCATGTGGAGTTACCTCACCGACCCACAGCCGGAGACGGACGGACGGTATTTCTTCGGACATACGACGCAACCCCAATGGACCAATCGCATACAGCTCTATATGCAGGAGGGAACCACACCGTCGAGACTTCTCGACATCGGGCTGGGCGGCAATCATACGACCCACACGGACATCACGGAAGTGCCCCTGGAGGAATGGACTCACGTGGCTATGACCTGGGACTCAGGGGACTACGCCGTCTACGTCGACGGTGAGGAGGTGGCGACCGGATCTTATTCAGGGCTGACAGATCTCGAGACTTTCGCCAACATTGGCAATGATGGAAGCTCGGGGCCGTATGAAGCATTTGGCGGCCTTCTCGACGAGGTGCAGATCTACGATCGCGCTTTGACCGCCGTCGAGATTCTCTCGGTCATGCGAGGCAAGCCGTTCCCCTATGCGTCGGGACCCAGCCCGCAGGACGGCTCGATGCTCTCCGATACATGGGTAAACCTGACGTGGCGTTCTGGAGAGTTCGCCGTCTCGCACAACGTCTACGTCGGCGATAATCGTGACGACGTGAATGAGGCCACGACGGATTCGGACCTGTTCCGGAGCAATCAGACGGATACGTTTTACATCGCCGGATTTCCCGGATACGCCTATCCGGACGGGCTTGTCCCGGGCACGACCTACTACTGGCGAATCGACGAGGTGAACGACGCTGACCCGAACAGCCCATGGAAGGGAGATATCTGGAGCTTCTCGGTTCCGCCTAAGACAGCCTACAACCCGGAACCGGCCGACGGAGCGCCCCTCGCGGACATCGCAGGGTCGCTAACCTGGACGCCGGGCTACGGGGCGAAGTTGCATACGATTTACTTCGGCGACGACTTCGACACCGTCGCAAATGCCACCGTGGGCACTCCCGTGGGTATGCCGACCTACACCCCTGCTCAGCTCGAAGAGGAAAAGGTCTACTATTGGCGCGTCGATGAGTTCGACGGCGCGGGCACGTACACAGGCCAGGTCTGGACCTTCACGACGCCGGGCGCGGTGGGCAATCCGCAGCCGGCCAACGGCGCTTCCGACGTGGCGATGTCCACTGCCTTGAGCTGGACTGCGGCAACCAACGCCACCTCGCATGAGGTCTACCTCGGGCAGGACAAGCAGGCCGTGCGCAGCGCCGATACAAGCGCGCCTGAATACAAAGGCTCCAAGTCCCTTGGGGAAGAAAGCTACGATACCGGATTGCTCGAAGGAGACGCCACGTACTACTGGCGCGTGGACGAGGTCTATGCCAGCAACACCGTCAAAGGCCCCATCTGGAGTTTCACGACGGGCAGTTACCTTCTGGTCGATGACTTCGAGAGCTATACCGACGACGACACGGCGGGCCAAGCCATCTGGCAAACGTGGATCGACGGCTTCGGCGTCGCGGACAACGGCGCGCAGGTCGGTTATCTGATGCCTCCATACGCCGAGCAGACAATTGTCCACGGCGGCTCGCAATCCATGCCGCTGCTCTACGACAACGAAGCCGGCGTGACGAACTCGGAGGCCGTGATGACACTGACGACGCGCGACTGGACCGCGGCGGGAGTTGACACGCTGTCACTCTGGTTCCGGGGCAACTCGGCTAACGCCGCCGATCCTCTGTACGTTGCGATCTCGAACAGCACCGGCAGCCCGGCTGTGGCGGCAAACACTGACCCTGGTGCAGCGACAACCTCCGCCTGGACGCAGTGGCGTGTCCCGCTCCAGACCTTCGCCGATCAGGGGATCAACCTCAGCAACGTGGACAAACTCGCCATCGGCCTGGGCAGCAAATCCGGCATGTCTGTGGTCGGCGGCACAGGAACGGTCTATATCGACGACATTCGGTTGTACTAAAAGTGAGCTAAAGTGACTAAAATGAACCAAGGTGCCTAAAGTGTGTTAGCGCTGCCGTTAACTTTAGGCACTTCAGTCACTTTCAACTTTGGTCACTTCTGGCTGTTCGCATAGATTTGTGTAAACACTATTCAAAGGAGACACGCTATGTGCAAACGATTCATTTATCTAGCTCTTGCTGTGTTGTGTCTGAGTTTTGTTTCCACGGGCGGAGCTAGGGCGGAACTCGTCGGCTGGTGGAAACTGGACGAAGGGTCCGGAACCATCGCCCATGACAGTTCCGGCTACGGCAACGATGGAACGCT
>JARRQQ010000247.1:0-6429 GCA_037381725.1 Sedimentisphaerales bacterium | reverse complement strand
CTCGATCAATATGGCTACCTCAATAATATCATGATCCCTATCACCCAGATCGGCCGGGTGCAGGGCATCGACCTGACGACGGAATGGAACCACTCTGACGACGAGCTGGCTTTTTTGTCGTACTGGGGTTTGTACAAATATGCTTTCACGGACGACCTGCGCGAGAAATACCGCCGGGCCATTGCGGATCATTGGCAAATCGAGCGGCCGGAGAAGAATCCGCTCTGGAACCTGATCTACGCGATGACGGACGCCGAGGATTTCGACCTGGAGCAGAGCATTTGGAGCTTGAAGGAGTTCCCGCTGGACATTATCGGTTGGTCGGTTCGCAATAGTCAGCGCAAGGACCTGGACTTCATCGAGCCTAACTTCCGCGACCAGACGTCGCGCACGGTCCTGCCGCCCGACGAGCGCCCCATGAGCAAATACAACAACAACGCTTTCCGCCTGGATGGCGGCGAGGGCGGCTCTCGCGAATATAGCGGCGACATCTACCTCCTGCCCTATTGGTTGGGAAGATACCTGAACATAATCAGATAATCCCGGATTTCACGAGTAGTCGGCGACATGAACAGGATTTTGATAGTATGGGGATTTTAGAAACAACTCAAGCTAATTTCGACCATCTGATACGAGAGAACAGCCCGCCAACAGTGTAGCCTGTGTCCAACAGAAGACCCAGGAACCGAAAACCGGAAAAGAAATGGGCAATTCCGAATGACAGAAAAAGACAGATGCGGTAGAATAACTGCGCCGAAAAGGCACGCCGCTGAGGGGCCTGGTGGAAAAGGGATGGTCAGAAACCATTCGATAGATCGAGACACCATGGGAATTCTGCAAACAAATAACCATCCCCTTGAGGTTTACGGCGCGCAGATGATTGTGAACTGAGACGTATGCTATGTTCGTAGGATCGACCGAAGTGGCGGGTGGGTTTCAGAAAACACTGATGCGTGCGATTGGCGGACTGGGGGGGAGGGTTTGGACACAGTGGGATGAGCTGCGCCATGCGGCGGCCGTGATTGGGACGGTGCTCTACGTCTGTGTTCGGCCGCGGTACTGGGTGCGCACGGTGCGAAGAGCGTTTGTGCGGCAGGTGGTGGCCATCGGCGTTGAGTCGGTCGGGCTTGTTTGCGGGATGGCGGTCTTTGTCGGAATCACACTGGTGGTGCAACTGGCGTTCTGGGTCGCAGAAGCAGGACAGTCACAAATGCTCGGTCCGTTGCTGGTGGCCGTCGTGGCCCGTGAACTCAGCCCGGTGCTGATCAGCATCGTGGTGATCGTTCGCAGCGGCAGTGTGATGGTGACCGAGTTAGGAATCATGAAGACCGGCGGGCAAGTTCACGTACTCGAAACGCAGGGAATCTCGCCGTTCCTCTATCTCGTCGTGCCGCGCGTACTGGCTGCGGCCGTGTCCACGTTTTGCCTGACGATCATCTTTATTCTGGTCGCCTTTGCGAGCGGGTATTTGTTCGGGGCGACAGTGGGGAAAGGAAGCCGTGATTTGCTGTTGTTTGCGGATACCGTGTCGAGCGCAGTTCGTCCCGCAGACATGCTCGCCATCCTCAGTAAAAGCATATTGCCCGCTTTGTTTGCCAGCGCATCGTGTTGCATCGGCGGGCTGGGCGTCGTCAGGTCGCTGACCGAAGTTCCGCAGGCTACGCAACGCGCGCTCGTGCGCTCCATTGTCGGATTGTTTGTGATCTCTACAGTAGTGTCATTCTTAACTTATCTCTGATGATGAACGAATCCCCTGACAACCTGATGAAACAACGCTTCAAATTTCGGCACGTGAACGAGATCACCGGTATATTCGTCATCCTCGTCATGGTGGTGCTGATCGCCGCCATCGTATGGACGGGCTACCGCCAGCGCTGGTTCAGAGGCACTGTCACGCTGCGAATCGTTCTGCCTGAGGGGGGCGCCGCGGGCATCCGGCAGGGCTCGGAGGTGTACTTCCTGGGCACGCTCGTGGGAACGGTCTCCAATGTCATCGTCGATGCGGGTGGTCGCATGGAAGCCGGGACGAGCATTCGCAGCGACTTCTTTCGATTCGTGCGCGAGGATTCTTTTGCGGTCGTCAAAAAGAAATTCGGCGTGGCGGGCGATGCGTACTTCGAGATCACGCGCGGCCAGGGCCAGCCGTTGCCCAAGAAGGATGCCTCCATCATCTGCAAGGAGTTGCCGGGCACGATGGAAGACGCGATTGAAGAGGTTCGCAGTGCGGTCTTGCCTGTTTTGGCGAAGCTAAGCGTAGGCTTCGACACATGGACCACGCTCGGTGAGAAACTGGGTAGCGGCGCGGATGCATGGACGAAGCTGGGCACGAATCTGGGCGAGTCCCGGCAGCGCTTGGATCAACTCTTCGCGCGCCTCGATGGTCTTGTCGCCGGCGTCGAGCAAGGCAAAGGCACAGCCGGTAAGCTCCTGACCGATCCCACCCTCGCAAATGATTTGGAGACCCTCCTCGACAAAGGCAACGCGTCCATGGATCAACTTCAAGCCATTCTGAAAGACGTGCAGGCTGCCGGCACCCATCTGTCTGCGGTTAGTGAGGCTCTGGCCGGAGAGGCCGAAGATCTCCCGGGGTTGGTTTTGCAGACGCAGCAGACGTTGTACGAGTTGGAAAGACTGATCGAAGGGATCGAGAGAATCTGGCCGATCCGCAGCCACATCGAGCAACGCCAGCCGAACACACGCATCCCGCCCAGCGAGGTTATGCCATGAGAAGACTTTGCATCGCAGTGACTCTGCTGACGCTGGTCGGCTGCGCCACCTCGCCGACTTCGACCACGCCCCGTAAAGATAAGGAGCTGTCCCGGACCAGCGACCTCGCCCGAGCCGCCTTCGAAGAGGGTGCGACCGCCAAGGCCGTCGATCTCTACGGGAAGGCCCTGAACCGGGCGCGCGTTATGGACGACGCAACAGAGATCGGCAACACCGCCTACAACCTCGCGCTCTGCCATATCATCCTGGGACAACTCGATCAGGCGAGTGCCTTGCTGGCCGAGACCAAGGCGGCATTCGAACGTAGCGGGAGCAATCCCGCCGATGTGCTGTTGTTGGAGGCGACGGTCGCTGAACGGCAAGGCAAACTGGAGCAGGCGCTGTCGCTGGCCGACCAGGTGCTGTCGGCATCACCCGACGAAAACGATCTCTTTCAGGTCGCGCTGTTGAAGGCGACGATCGCCTGTGAGCAGGCCGACCCGGCGCGCGCCAAGACGGCACTGGTTGAGGCGGACCAGCATCACGTCACCGATGCCCCCCTACTAGCCGCCAGGGAACGACTCGCAGGAAACATCTTTTTGCTGGAAAGGGACCCGGCCGAGGCGGCAGCGGCGTTTGATCGTGCGGCCGCCTTGTTTCAAGAGGCGAAACACTACCGCGACATGGCGCTCACTTTGCGGCGCGCAGGCGAAGCGTATCGGGAGGCAGGCGACGCGCAGCAGGCAGAGGACCGGCTCTTTCGCGCCAAGCGCAGCCTGGCCGCCCAAGGGGAGAAAGCGGAGTAGAACAGTTTTTCTATGATAACCCAGACTAACTGATTATTGGTGTTATCCACGTATCTGCTCTTGCGGGAATGAGAAATTATGCTATTGTTGCAGCCGGATTAGAATCAGGAGAACGTTCTTGTGCTGCATGGCATCGATTATTTCGTCGTGATCGTGTACATGGTCGGCATCATGCTGCTCGGCCTCTACTTCAAGAGGTTTGTCCACTCCTCCGAGGACTACTTCCTGGCGGGCAGGATGATGCCCTTCTGGGCCATCGGAATGTCCATCGTGGTCTCCGACATCGGGGCACAAGATTTCGTCGCCGTCTCCGGCCAAGCGTATCGCTTTGGCATCGCGGTGGGCAACTTCGACTGGATCGGCTCGGTGCCCGCTATGCTGTTGGCCGCCTTCATCTTCGTCCCCTATTTTTGGAAAGCCGGGCTGTATACCATTCCCGAGTACCTGGGCAGAAGGTACAACGACGCGGTCCGAGTTATCGCCTCACTGAACTGGATCATCTTCTTCGCCTTCAACCTGGGAATCACCTTCTGGGCTAGCGCCCTGGTTCTCCACACCTTGATGGGCTGGGACACGTGGTTCTCGATTATCGTCACCGCCGTCGTCGTAGGAGCCTATACGCTCTTCGGCGGATTGACCGCCGTGGTCATGACGGACGTGGTACAACTGGTCATCATGTTCGTTGGAGGCGCCGCGATCGTCTTCCTGGGCTTCTACCACGTGGGAGGCTGGCACGGGCTGGTCGAGAAAATGGCGGCCATGGGCGGCGACTACCAGAACCGCTTCCACCTGATCCTACCCGTCGATACGAAGACGCCCTTTCCCTGGACGGGAATACTCTTCGGGCTGACTTTTGTGATGGCCAACGCCTATATGATCGGCAATCAGGCCGTCGTCCAGCGGTGCCTGGGCGCCAAGAACGAATGGCACGCCAAGGCCAGCATGATCTGGGGAGCGTTCCTCAAAATGTTCATTCCGATCCTGGTCCTGTTCCCCGGGTTGATCGCCAGCGTCGTCCATCCGGGTCTGGAAGACGGTGACAAAGCGTTTCCGACGTTGATCGGCTCGCTGATGCCGCCGGGTCTGGGGGGATTGCTTTTCGCGGCCCTTCTGGCCGGGCTGATGTCCAGCATCGATTCTACACTCAACTCCACGGCCACGCTCTGGACCAAGGACATCTACCAGCGATTCCTCAAGAAGCAGGCGTCGGACGAGCATTACCTGTTTGTCGGCCGGATCGCCACGGTGATCCTGTTGGTTCTGGGCGTCATCACCTCGCCGATCAGCAGCATGTACGAAGGAATCTATGTGGCCATCCAGACGTATCTGTCGTTTTTCCAGGGGCCGACCTTCGCCGTGCTGCTGCTTGGAATCTTCTGGCGCCGGACCACCCAATGGGGCGGCCTTTTCGGCCTCGTGGGAGGATTGGCCGTTTCGCTTCTGCTCCACGTGTATTCAGACGAGCTTTTCACGATCAGCGATCCGTTCCTCTATATCTCGTGGTGGTCGTTCGTGGCCGGATTCGTCATCGCCGTGGGCGTCAGCCTCTTTACCGCTCCGCATCCGTATGAACGATTGTCCGGCTTCGTGTATGGACTGGCGGAACCAAAGACCGTGTCCATCGATTAGGAGAAGAACGATGCTTCACGCCTTGAAATATGTGCTGAACTTCGAGTGGCTGACCGGCGTCGGCACGGCGGCCTCGAAAGACGTCTTTCTCGTCCTCTTCGTCGTGATCGGAATCCTGGTCCTCATGCTCCCCAAAGACTATATTTACGAAGGTGTCGAGAATCGGCGATGGTGGCATAATCTGAAATTGTGGGCGATTGGGGATTTGATCTTTATCTTCGTCACCTACTACATCTTTTGAAAAAGAGCAACAGATGGAAAGTCAAGATACCACAGACAAAGAACAGTTGCAGAAAGCCCAGATGGCGCAAATCAACAGAGCACTGGGGGTATTCCTGCTCTTCTTCGGCGCCGTTGTGGTTGCAGCCGTCATCTTCACCGAGACTTTTGTCGGTATGATGACAAACCTCGTCGCCGGGCTGATACTCGTCCTGATAGGAGCGATACTGATTCTAAAAACAAGAAAAAAACGCGAATCACGCTAATGCTCTGTCGATTCGTTTACCGGAGCTCATCTACATTCTCATAAATCTTCTTAATGGCCTCGACCATCAGGTCCATGTCCGCTTTTGTCCCCATCAGAACCGTGTGATGGAAACACACCGACTCCTCACGGTAGACTCTCTGACATACAGGCAAATCGAATCTGGAAGGATCGATCTGGCTCCAATACTCCTCGCTGAGCTTGTGTCGTTGCGGCTTCGTATGAGGCGTGTATAAGGCACACGCATCAAGAGGCTCGTAGCTGGGATCAATGCCGCAGCCTAATTCTTTCTCCAGGGCCTTTCGAAATGTTGTCACGTCCAGGTCCTTGAACTCGGCTTTGTTGTACCTGAAAGAGAAATTGTAATAGGCGCCCATCGTCTCTCTATCGTCGCGTCGCATCGGTTGAATGCCGGGAAGCTCTGAAAGCAAGAAATTGACGTACATCGCACTCTCATGGCGAATCCGGTTCTGCTCGGGAAGTCTGTTCAGCGATTCGATGAGCAACGCCGCCTGGAAATCCGTGATGCGGTAGTTGCCGGACTGAATGAAATCCCCCTCACTGCCATAGACTCCCGCGCCTTTGTCGGCGGACGCCTCATTCTCAGGCCTCCGGCCACAATTTCGCAGCGCATCGAGCTTCTCACAGAGTTGCGAATCGCTGGTGGTCAACGCCCCGCCTTCCCCGGCGGTCATGAGCTTCGAGAGTTGAAAGCTGAAACTGCCCACGTCGCCGATACTCCCGGCTTTCTTCCCATTCCATTCACCTCCATGCTTGTGAGCGCAGTCCTCGATCACGCGGAGA
>JARRQQ010000246.1:0-6432 GCA_037381725.1 Sedimentisphaerales bacterium | reverse complement strand
TGGGTTGCTACGGCATCGGCATCAACCGCATTTTTGCCTCCGCCATCGAACGAGGCAACGACGACAACGGCATTATCTGGCCGATCAGCATCGCGCCATTCGAGGTCATCATTACGTGCGTCAATCAGGACGATGAGAAGGTGGCACGCGCTGCCAACGGTCTCTACCAACAGTTGCTCGACAAGGGCATCGACGTGCTGCTGGACGACCGTGTGCTTCGCGGCGGGGCGAAGTTCAAGGACGCAGACCTCATCGGCATCCCCGTGAGAGTCACGGTCGGCAAGAAGTCACTCGCCGAAGGCGCCGTCGAAATCAAGCTGCGCCGAGAGTCGCAAAGCCGCAGCGTTCGTGTGGAACTAGCCGCCGAAGAGGTGATTAGACTTATCGGTTCACTAAAGGAAGAACTGAACGTCTAATCACTTGCGCCGCGTGAACAAAACACGCGGTACACGCGCGACCAGGTGAGGCAAAACCAACGGTGTTTCCGCACCGGTTCTTATTTGGGTAACGTGAAGAAGAACGTGCTTCCTTTGCCGACCTCGGATTCTACCCAGACCTTGCCCTGGTTCAGCTCGACGAGCTTCTTGACAATGGACAGTCCGATGCCGGTGCTCTCGACGGCGCGACGAGGTGCGAGAGTCTGGAAGATTTTGAAGATCTTCTCGAAGTATTTCTCTTCGATTCCCGGCCCGTTGTCCGAAACGCTGAACATCCACGCGTCCGACTGCTCGATGCACGCGACCTTGATGTGGCTTTGGGGCTTGTTCACGTGCTTGACGGCGTTGTTCAGAAGATTCTGGAATATCTGGATGATGTGAGTCTTTTTACAGGTCATCGTCGGCAATGGATTCTGGACTGTCACCTCGACGTGCTTAGGCGGAGCGATTTCAGCAATGACTTCCGACAAGACCTGGTTCAAATCGATTTGCTGGGGCTTGCACCTTCGAGCACTCTGGCCGATGCCCGAGTATCGAAGCACGTCATCGATCAGCGCGCTCATCTGCTTGGCCTTGGCGACCAGCAGCATGACGTGCTCCTTGCCCTGCTCGTCGAACTTATCCGCGTAATCCACCGACAGCCAGTCCGCCAGTGTCCCAATGGCGCGGAGCGGTGTCTTCAGATCGTGGGCCGCAATATAGGCGAATTCCTGAAGCTCCTTGTTGGTGCGGATCAACTCCGAATTCGCCGCTCCCAGGGCGGCGTTCAACTCTTCGAGAGCCCGTTCGGCTCTCTTTCGCTCGGTGATGTCGCGGAGGACGGCGATCACCAGACGCTCCTTGTCAACGACGCCGGCCGAAAGAGACAACTCGATGGGAAAGACGCAACCGTCCTTGCGTCGGGCCATCGCCTCGAACGTCCGTCCGCTGGCCCCATCACGTTCGCTCGGGACAGAATGATCTTTTACACACTGGTGATATTCCTCCTTGCATCGTTCGGCGATCAGAAGATCGAGAGGCTTGCCGATCACGTCAGCGGCTTCGCGAACGAACATTTTCTCCGCTGCCGGATTGAACAGGTTGATCAACCCATCTTCACCGACGGCGATCATTGCGTCTTTGGTCGCGTTGACGATCGTGCGGAGCAGGTTCTCGCTTCGATCCAGCGCCCGCTCGGCCCGCTTACGCTCCGTGATGTCTCGCAAGATGAGCTGGATCCATGTCTCCCGCTCGCTTTGCTCGATCAGACGTGCGTTTGTCTCCGTCACCAGGCGGGTCTTGTCCCGGCGGGTGACAACCAGCTCGAAGGGTGAGCGGTCGGCGCCCGTCAGGAGCAGCCCGAACTCCTTCAACGCCTTCTGGATGGATTCTTCCGCCAGAATTCCCATCTTCGTAAAGTGCCGACCGAGAACATGTTCGGCCGAGAAGCCGGTCATGCGCTCGGCGGCCGCGTTGAAAGAAAGGAAATTGCCCGTCTTGTCCAGCGAGATGATGGCGTCCGGCGAGTACTGCACCAAGTCCGAAGACTTTCGTTCGCTCTCTCTCAAGGCGTCTTCCATCTGCCGGCGTTCGGTGATATCTCTGCAAATCTCCAGCACGGCTTGAGGGCGTCCGTCGTCGTCCCGCAGTGCCACGTTGGCGACGCAATGGAAGTACCTGGTCCGGCCGTCCTTGTCTTTGACCATGGTTTCGTATTGGTGGACTTTGTTGTCGTAGAAGGCCTTGATGGTCGGGCACGGGTAGGGCTCGCACGGCGCCATTCGGCCGTGATAGACCTCGTAGCATTTTTTACCGATGATGTCCTCGCCGTATATTCCCCTGGCAGTCACGTTTGTCCAGATGATGTTGAAGTCTTTGTCAAGAAGAGCGATATCATCCGCAATTGCGCGCACCATTGCGTTGAATTTCGCCCCGTCGGTGTTCAGAAACTCCTCGGCGCGCTTGCGGGCTTCGGCCATGTGATTGAAGGCATGCGCCAGTTGGCCGAACTGATCGTTCTTGTCTGTATCGACGCGGATGTCCACATCGCCGTTCGCGAACCTGTCCATCGCGCCCCGAAGTTGCGTGAAACGTTTGGAGAAACGCTTGAAGACGAAATAGCCGGGGACCACAGCCGCTACCGCCAGTACCGCCGCCGTGCCCAGCGCGACCTGGATCAATCCCTCAATTCGGCCTGTTGGCTCCATGCCTGACGCGGCGAAGTCCTCCCGCGCTGATCGGCCGATGCTACCGTTTCTGACGGCAATCCACGTCACCCCAGCCACGCCGATGAGCATCGCTGCGACGCCAAACCCCAAGATCAGCTTTTGTCTCCTACTCATACCGCATTTCTCTCTTGTTCCAATGTCTGAAGAGCCAACTCTCTCATGCGTTCCCGAGCGATCCGTGTCATCATGGAAGTCTTTGATCGGGCCAGCCGCCGGCTTTGTCGAGTGTTCTCCTGCATTCCGGCAGCGAACGGTTGAAACGTCATTTCGCCCTGAGCGGGGACGCCTCCGCCAGGGCCTCTCTCCGGACCCGGACCTTTGGCACAGTGAAACAGAAGGTGTTCTGTTTGGCGTCCGTGGTTTCGGTCCATATCCGGCCGCCGTGCATTTCCACGAACTCGATGGCGATGCGCAGACCCAAGGCGAGGTCTTCTCGGCCCGCGCTGAGCTGCTCCTTGATCCAGTCGGAGCGGTTGACGATCCGGTGGATATCATTGCGTTCAAGCGGCGGGCCGTCGTCGTGAATTTCCACGCGCAACTCCTTGCCGGCGTCCCTGGCGTCAATGCGAACCGTGCCGTTCGGTGGGGAGAATTTGATGGCCCGACTGAGAAGATTGGCCAGGACCTGGGCTATTCTGTCGTAGTCGGCCTCGACGGTGAGCTTGGCGACCGAAGTGAGGTTGGTCAGCTCGAGGTTCCTCTCCGCTGCCAGCGGTTTAAAGGCCTCGACCACCTGTGAAACTAGAGAGGCGAGACAGAACCGGCGGGGCTTGAGCTCCGCCTTGTGCGCGTCAATCTGTGAGACGTTGAGATAATCGCTAACGAGCCTCTCGGCCATCTCGACCTTGCCGTCGGCCAGGAGTTTCTGCAGGGCCCGGGCGACCATGACAGCCATCTCGCTCTGGAACTGGTTCTTCTTCTTCAGCTTCAAACTGGTGCTTCGGATCTGGTCCTCGATCAGAATCCTCTCGCTGATGTCCCTCGCGACTCCGACGATGGCGATATCGTTGCCCTTAGCGTTTTTGATATTCGACCTGGACAATGAGACTGGAAAGACGCTGTTGTCCTTTCGACGGTGGTAGAAGCCGATGTCGCACCCGCTCCCGACGACCTTTGTCTCGAACACGCTCCTCGTGCTCTTGCTTTGCTGGCGTCCGATCCAGAGGACGTTGCCGTTTTGTCCGACAATCTCTTCTTCCTTGTAGCCGTAGGTTCGGCAGAAGGCCTTGTTGACGAAGACGATCTTGCCCTGCATGTCCGTGATGAAGACGCTGTCCTCGGTGCTCATGACGGCGCCGCAGAGCAACTGGAGCTTCTTTTCCACCATGTTGTGCCGGATGGTGTTTTCGACCGTCCTCGGAATGACCTTCAAGTAGTCTTGATTGATGTCCTTGACCAGGTAGTCGTAAGCTCCGGCCTTCCAGGCATTGACTGCGGTTTCTTCGTCCCCCGCTCCGGTGACAACGATGATCGGCACGTCCTTGGAGGAGTTCAAGACGTCGATGGCCGTGCCGTCTCCGAGGGAGTGGTCGCTGATAATGATATCGAAAAGATCCGAGCTCAAGGCGCGCTTAGCTTCAGCCACAGACTTGGCTATCGTGCAATCGTATGGGATTCCATTCGATTCCACGAATCGCTCGAAAGCCATTTGGTCAAGCTCGTTGTCTTCTATCAGTAGTACCTTGTATCGCATCGTTTCCATGCTCTATTCTCCGTTCGGAGGCAATTTGCTAAGTGTCCAATATGAGTCGATCGTCCTGATCGTCTGAAGGAATCGGCTGTAATCAACCGACTTGACCATGTAGCCGGCCGCGCCGAGCTCGAAACTCCGCGTGACGTCCTGCTCCGTGTTCGACGTTGTGAACACAATAATGGGGATTGACTTCAGGGATTCGTCCGCCTTGGCGATCTCCATGAATTCCATGCCGCCCATTCTCGGCATGTTCAAGTCCAACAGGATGATGCAGGGCTTGGTCTCCGCGCGATGCTGGAGATAGTCCAGGGCTTCTTCGCCATCACCCGTGGCGACAAGCTCGTTGGCGACGTTGAGATCCTTGAAGGCACGCCTGACCGTCATGATGTCCACGCTGTCATCTTCAACAAGAAGTATCGGCTTCAAGGTTTGCATTGTCGGTCCCCACGTCTTTCTTGGGCAGTGTGAAGAAGAAGGTGCTGCCCGTTCCGATTTGCGACTCGACCCAGATTTTGCCACCGCACATTTCAGCGATCTTTTTGGCGATAGTCAGGCCGACGCCCGTCCCCTCGGGTTTGTCGGCCACCACCAGAGCGTGAAACATCTTGAATATCCGCTCGAAATGCTTTTTTTCGATGCCAGGCCCGTTGTCAGCGATACTGAACTTCCAGAAGTCGCCTTCCTCGACGCAGCCGACTCTGATCCGTCCATCTGGCTTGTCCATATACTTGATGGCGTTGCTCAGCAGGTTCTGGAACAACTGCATGACCCGTGTCTCCTCGCACTCGATGACGGGCAGCGTGCTCTCGATCGTGACCTTGACGTTCTCGGGAGAAGCGAGCATGTCAACGATTTCAGGTACGAACTTGTTCAGGTCC
This sequence comes from Sedimentisphaerales bacterium, assembly GCA_037381725.1. Classification (GTDB taxonomy): domain Bacteria; phylum Planctomycetota; class Phycisphaerae; order Sedimentisphaerales; family Anaerobacaceae; genus JAFGTG01. Next base: position 1,217 of record JARRQQ010000246.1, on the reverse strand, counting down.
ACCCGGAGGGGATGCTCTTCAGTCCGGCCAGCTCGTGAATAGCGAAGCACGCCGTCGATCAGCTCGTACATCCGGTCCACGCGGCCCAAAAGTATGTTCAGTTGCTCGTTCGCTTCTTCACCCAGCTTGCCTGCACAGTCATCCATGATCCACGTGGCCAGGGCTTTGATTCCTCGCAGAGGCGCCTTCAGATCGTGCGAAACGATAGACGCGAAATCCTTCAGTTCCCTATTGACACTTTCCACTGTCTTGATCAACTCGGTTTGACGCTGCTGCGCCTCCTCACGCTCGGCAATCTCCTTTTTCAACTGCACGTTGATCTTTGTCAGCTCGTCGGTGCGTTCGGCGACCATCTGTTCCAGTTGCTCGGTCTTCAGTGAAGCCTGTCTGGCGAGCACCCATTTCTCGGTCAGCGAGCTGGCAAGCTGTGCCACCTCGGCACTATCGAAGGGCTTCTTGAGGATCAGCAGGTTGTCCGATTTTCCGAGCCGTTCCGTGATCTCTTCCCAGGAGTAGTCGGAATAGGCTGTGCAAATGACCGCCTGGATGCTCTTGTCAACCTGCCAGATGCGCTCGATGGTTTGCAGGCCGTCCCAGCCTGGCGGCATGCGCATATCCACGAAGATGACCTCATACGGCCGACCCTCCGAGCAGGCTTGTTTGACCTTCTCGCACCCTTCTTCGCCCTGGGAGGCAAAGTCAAGCTGGTAGACGCCCGTGGCCACGGCGCTGCTCGCGCCCCCACCGAAGACTTGGGAGCGTAACGCATTCAGGTCCGAGCTGTCGTCCTCATCGACTAGAATGGTCTCGAAGTCCTTATGGATGTTCGGATTATCGTCGATCACCAGAATGCGATGAGCCGTTTGTTCTTCGCCTTTGTTCATGTTGTAGCCTCCTGTGTCTTGAAAGGCAGCTCAACGGTGAAAACCGCGCCGCAGCGCGGCCCGTCGCTATGGACCTTGATTGAACCATTCATCTCGTTCGCGGACAGGGCCGCACTGTGAAGCCCGAATCCGTGTCCCCGTTCCTTGGTTGTAAAGCCATGCTCGAAGATCCGCGTCAAGTTCTCCTTGAGGATTCCCATGCCGTTGTCGGAGACTCTGAGTCGGACGAAGCCGCTCTCTGACTTCTTCGCACTGATCGTGAGAATTCTATCGCCCTCCGGGTTCTCGGATAGGGCGTAGATCGCGTTGCTGATCAGGTTGGTCAGAATCTGC
>JARRQQ010000245.1:0-6890 GCA_037381725.1 Sedimentisphaerales bacterium | reverse complement strand
CTGGGTACATTGCGGGCTTTGCCCGGGAGATGGCCAAGCAAAGATCAGGACTTGAAGAGAACTTCTACCGGCAAGCTGAGACGAAGTACAATGCGCTCCGCAGTCCGTTAGGGGTGTGAGACTCCGCTACTCGTACCGTTCGCGGCCGCGGCACTTTGTTGCGCCAAGGAGGGCGCAACGGGGATGTGCAGGCGCTGCGCGGCCAAGGGGGAGCAAATCCTGGGTTTGCGACCCCTTGGCTCGACGCGTGCAAGCTGTGTGGGTTTTTACGAATGACGGAAGAGGGGGGATGTATCCGGTGGTCAGGAGCCGCGGGGACGTTTGTCCATGAAGAGGGTGACTTTGGCGTACTTGTCGACGGGCAGAGCCTCTTTGAGTATTTTGCGGATTTCACGCATGGGGGTGCGTTGTGTCGTGTGGGTGACAATGATGTGCTCATTGCGAAGCTGGCCGAGGCCCGGCCGGAGTGGTCCCCTTCGTAAAACGTGCACTCGGCGATCAGAATCTTGCTCTCGGCGATATACTGCAATTGTGAGAAATCCACGTACTGCGTGTCGCCGAGGTAGGTGGCGATCGGAATCTCCAGCGGATAGTCGATCTCGACGCCTCTCTTCTTCAATTCGACGATCTGGGAGCCCGTGAAGCCCGTATACTCGGGCTTGAGCTTCTTCCGTTTTTCGATCATGCTGAAGCCGACGGAGCCCCTACTGTGCTTTGTAGGGAACACTCTGGCGAACAGATTCGGCTTGATCCGGTATTCATCGCCGGGCTTAACGCCGACAAGGTTAGCCGGGATCGGGTTGCCGTCGAGCCTCGACCAGGCGTTGATGATGTCCCTCATGGGTCCGAGTAGGTTTTGGGGGGCCAGGATCGTTCCGGCGGCCATGCCGCAGAAGTTCCGCTGGGACAGGTAATATGCGATGCCGGCGGCGTGGTCCATGTGCCCGTGCGTGAGAAGGACGTGATTGATGGCAATAATCTGGTCCGGCGCCTTGCCGATGTCGAAGCAGACGTCCAATTGCGGCATGGCGACGACGGTTTCTTCGCCTGCAACAGAATAGCCAATAATGTCCAGACCGTCTATTTGTACCCTTGCTAAGTGATGGCTCGGCATTTGTGATTTACTATTTCTGATCTTCCATTTAAGATTGATTTTCGACTGTTTTCTGCACACGGGCAGTGAAGCGTCGTATGGAATGGTAAATAGTCACGAGAGAATAGTCAATTGAATATGGTTAAGAATCGTATCAATCAAAAGAGTGGTTCGCACGGTAAGGGTTGGCTTCGACGCCTTGTCGGGTTGGTCACGGTCATTGTCTTTGGTGGACTGGTCTTTGTTGTCCTGGTGGCGCTGTGGCTGATTCCGGGTGCGATGGAGCAACGAGTCAGACAAGAGTTGTCACAGTGGTGTGAAGGACCTGTCCGCATCAGACAGATCCAAACGAATTATTCGGGTCGGATCGTCCTCAACGGGGTCCGATTCGAGGACAAGACGAACCGGCCGTGGCTGACAATTGACCAAATGACGATCATTCTGGCGAATTGGCCGGGTCTTGATCCCACCGTTGATTTTGTGCAAATCGATGGACTGGACCTGCAAATATCGAACGGGGACGAGAAGTGGCTCTTGCCGGCCGTACGTTGGCCCGAGTCCGACGAGCAGGACCAGGGATCCAATCTCCAGAAGCTTTCGATCAACCGGGGGACGGTTACTCTGGTTGCCGCTCAGGGCGAGAAAGTCGTCTACGACGGCATAACGCTGTCCGTCTCCAGAAAGACGGATCAAGAGTATGCTTTCGATCTCGAGCGGACGCCCGAGGGCGATTCTGAAGCCTTTGTCGTCCGAGGTGACGTCAACGTGGAGAACGCCGGACTTGACATCTCTCTGGATATGAAGCACCAATTCACAAAGCCGGAGATGACGCTCGCGTTTATGGCCTTGGGCGTTCCGAGACTGTCGGCCGAAGGCCAGCTTGTGGCGGATCTGGCGATCACCGGGAGGCTGGACAAGCCCTTGACGCTGCGAGCAACGGGCAGCGCTGAGCTGAGTGACGGTGTTCTCTTTTGCCGAGACGGGACGTTGGCAAACCATCTGATGTCTGCGGTCCGGCTCGACGGTCAGCGGCTCGACGTGAACGAATTCACTGCGACGATGTGCAAGGGGCCGGTAAAGGGCACATTCCACGCTGAGGTCCAAGATGATCGGATCGTGGAGTATCGCGGCCAAGTGCGGGCGGAAAGTGTGAGTTATCCGGAACTCACCTCGGTCCTCTTGACGGATGCGAACGAGACAAGCCGGGGCACTCTCCGCGGAGGCTACGACTTTTCGGGGCGATTCGATGATGCTAACTCCGTTCACGGCAAAGGTGCGGTCTTTCTCGACGATGTCGACGTGAGCATTCTGCCGGTTATCCCGACAGTCTTTGAATTCCTGGGTTTGTCCCAGTTCACGCCGCTCAAGACGTCGGATGTGGAGGCGAAATTCGAGAACGCTGGGCCGCTCGTGACCGTTGAGAGCGGGCACGTCGCCAACAAATTTGCGGCGGTAGAATTCGAGCCCGGCGGGACCATCGATCTGAGTACCAAGCAGGTCGACGGTTACGTCGTCGCGGCTCCTTTGCGACAGCTCACCGGGCCTCTTGAGCGTCTGCCTGTTATTGACATCTTCGCCAATCTGAAGGATAGGCTCACACGCCTTCGCCTCAAGGGTAAGTGGACGGATCCCCCGAGTAAGCTGATAAAGAAGGAGCCGATAGAGGATATCAAGGACAGTACGCTCGGCTTCATACAGGATGTGGCGAAGACCGGCGGGCAGTTCGGTCAGGGCTTAATCAATGGGATCAGTAGCTTGTTGAAGGCCCCTAATAAGAAGAATAAGTAGAACCGGAGGCTTCTTTCTATGCCCGACCGGCGAACGCATCGAGGTCCCCATCCGGCAGACGGACGATTGTTCGCGGGCGATGCCCTTGCCGACTTGCGAGCCGCCGTTGCCGATTACTCGCTGTTGCTCACGAAAGGCTACGCCGAAAAGAGCGCTCTCAAACTGGTGGGCGACCGGTTCTCGTTAACACAAAGACAGCGGTTGGCCGTGATGCGCAGCGCCTGTTCCGATCAGCAGCTCGCGTCTCGGAATGAGCGCCGCATTGAGTTGAAAGACATCGAGGACCAGCCGCTTGATATCGACGGCTACAACGTGCTCATTACCGTCGAGGCGGCCATGAGTGGCGGTATGATCTTCCAGGGTCGTGACGGTTGCTTCCGTGACCTGGCCAGCATACACGGAACTTATCGCAAAGTCGTCGAGACAATACCGGCGCTGCAGCTCATCGGTGAGTGTCTGCAAGAGATTGGGGCGACCCGGACGCGGTGGCTGCTGGACAGTCCCGTATCCAACAGTGGCCGCCTGAAGTCCCTCATCGGTGAGCTGGCCCTCAAGAACGACTGGGACTGGCAAATTGAGCTTCTCCAAAGCCCCGATGCCGAACTAAAGAGGACCGATGCTGTCATAGCCAGCACCGACAGCGTCATTTTAGATGCTTGCAGAAAATGGACCAACCTCGCCGCCCAGATCATCACCCGGAAACTCCATTCCGCAATCATCGTCGATCTATCTGTTGGCTAAGCCTCAGTTCCACATTTCTATTTTGAGCGAAGCCCGGATTTCCGGAAGACTCATGTGCTTGTGAAACTGCGCTGCTCGCCGGCTCGAGAAGTTCAGTTCTTGTTGTTGTCGCGTCTTCTTGCTTGAGAGAGAAACCATGGCCTATCAGTTTGAAGCGACGAGCAGGCTCTTCTACGCCGGGCTATCGATGAGTTTTTGAATGGTCGTAGTGTCGATCGCTTCCAGAGAATCGCAGATTAAATCCGCTTCTTGAAGCTTATCGGCACTGGTGGAGTTGGTGACGGCGATGCACCTGGCTCCGGCGGCCTTAGCGGCTTGCACGCCGCTCGGGGCATCCTCGATGACGACGCAATGGGCGGGCTCGATGCCCATTCGGCTCGCGGCCACGAGGAAAAGCTCCGGGTCGGGCTTCTTTCGTGTGATTTCACTGCCGGTCACGTAGACCATTTTGTGGTAGGGCACTTTCGCCGATTCCAGGATCGTCTGAGACAGCTCACGCGATGCGGATGTCGCGATGGCCAAACGGAAGTCATGTTTCTTCAGCGCCGCGTCTATCAACTCCAGTACACCGGCGAAGGGGGGCAGCGGCTCGGCTTTAATGGTCTCGATCAGGTCCTGCTCCCGCAGCTTGGCAGCGGCCTTGACCTGCTCGTCGGTCAACTCCAAGCCGTGGACGTCCGCCGCCGCCATGACGTACCGTTCCGCTCCTCTGCCAATCCCGGCCTCGAAATCCTCCGGCCGGACGCTTTGGACGTCGAACATGTCCTCGAAGACCCGGATGGTCGCCTTCGCGTTGACCGGCTCGGTATCGGCGATCACGCCGTCTACGTCGAATATCAGACCATACAACTCGTTCATACGGTTCAGCGTATAGCACATCGCGTTTTGCTTTTCAATCCTTGTCTGCGGAATTGTGTGAGTTTCTTGCCACGTTTTCATCCTGCGCGCATTTATAATGGTGATGGTAGTTGCCAACATGAAACTCCGGAGTGCCACCCGCGTGGATGACGAAAAGCATACGGCTGACGATGGCGAATTGATCGCCCGGGCGCGCCGCGATCCCGCCGCCTTCGTCCAGTTGTACCGCAAGCACTACGACGCCGTCTTTCGCTACTGCGTACATCGGCTTTTTGAGCGACTCACGGCGGAGGACGTTACCTCGGACGTCTTTCTCAAGGTCGTCGAGAGCTTCGGAAGCTTCAAGGGCGGCGAGCGGCAATTTTGCAACTGGCTGTACAAGATCGCAACCAACGCCGTCAATCAGCATTTGAGAAAGGCGTCAAGACGAAGCAGTTTGCTGAACGATGCTCGCGAGCGAACGCACGATCAGACAGCCGATGGCGGAGAGTCCGTTGAAAAGATAGCTTTGTTGCGAAATGCTATGCGGTCCTTGAAGCCGCGTTACCAGACGATCATCACGTTGCGTTTCTTTGAAAAAATGAAATTGGCGGAGATTGCCGAGGTGCTCGGCAGCCGGCCCGGTACCGTCCGCAGCCAGTTGGCCCGGGCGCTCGCTCGACTCCGAAGGGTCTTAGGCCCTATGTTTGAAGAAGAATCGGAGATTGTTAAGAATGGGTAACGTCGAAAAACAATTTGAAAGCCTGGTTCGTGATATCAAATTCGATGACACCCCTTCGGCCGATCATCGAGACAAACTCGGAAAAGACCTGCTCGCGGCTGTGACTGCACGATCCGAGCGTCTACCCGCGTTCTCCCGATTATGGAGAATTACCATGAAGAATCCTAAAATACGATTAGCTACTGCCGCCGTGGTCGTCATCGCCGTGCTTATTGGGGTACATTATTTGGGTGGTTCGATTGACGGTGCAACCATCGCCTGGGCCGATGTTATGGAGCAAATCAAGAATTTTCGACCCTATGCTTATACTCAAACTACACGCTATTACCACACCGACAAGACTATCATCCGACGATTTATGATGTTGAACCCGTATCAGCGTCGAGAAGAATTCCCCGACGGGACCGTCAGAATCTTCGACTACTCTCAAGAACCAACGGGCATGCTGCAACTCAATCCGAAGACGAAGCAGGCTGCCTGGAAAATGTCAAGCCGGGAAGCCGGTCCAATCAATAACGACATTCTGGTCGAGTTGCGCCGCTTCGAAGGGAATCCTGATATTCATCCGGTGGAAGATCGGGGCCTTAGAAATCTGGATGGGTGTGCGACCAAATGTTTCCATATCTCGACCGAAGACTTCGTATACACTGCATGGGTTGACATCCAAACTAAACTCCCAGTACGCATTGAATTGGAGCAACCTACGTTCAAACGCACTTTGATTATGACGAATTTTGACTTCAATCCCAGCTTCGATGAGACACAGTTTGACAGAATCCCCCCGGAAGGATATACGCTCTCTGAGTATACAAGTGAGGAGGATCAAATATCCGAACAATCTCATGTTTTTCGGCCCAGGGCCTATACGTATACGTCACTGCCTAGTGACGGATCTGAGACAGTGTGTCGCATGCTGGAGCCGACCATTGACTGTTGTCGTCGAGAGTATGACAATGGACAGATTGAAATCTATGACTACTCGCAGCAACCTGCCAGGTGCCTTAAGCTGGATACTGAGAAAAAGCAGGCAGTCCTGGAAACCTATCCAGGTTCAAATCGCAAGAAAATCAACATCGAACTCTTAGGGATTATAGAGAAAGCCGAGGCCAAGCCGGAATTATACAAGGTAGAAGACCGAGGCATTCAGCCTATGGATGGGCACATAACCGATTGCATCTACATCCCTGGAATGAATGATGAAACCTTGTTTACGGTCTGGAAGGATATTGATACCGGTCTTCCAGTGCGTATAGAACAGATACATAGCCAGACTTTGACTTTGATCTTGACGGACTTTGAATTTGACGTGGCGTTCGATCCTAACCTGTTCGAGCTAAAGGCGCCTGAAGGCTATACTCTCACGGAAGTAACATACCCTGCGAAGACTGTCGAACCTGATGAAGCTGCTCTAATTGAGGGATTGTGCGTTTTCTCGCCGAATTTATGGGAGGAGCTTTTCCAAAAGAGCTGGAGTGGCCCAGTATCCAGCAACAAATGCGCGCCTATATCCAGGATAATAACGTGGAAATTTCACCTGTTCAGTTAAAAGAAATGCGTGAGGCCATCGGGCCGTTCAATCAATATGTTGGGCGTTTGCTGAGTTCGCCTAAGTCCTTTGATTTGAATTACTTCGGTGACGGTATCCGTCTTGGAGATGCTGAAAGGGTGATTCTATGGTATCGTCCTGAG
>JARRQQ010000244.1:0-6461 GCA_037381725.1 Sedimentisphaerales bacterium | reverse complement strand
TTCATTGATCGGCGATGTGCCCCGCGGGGTGATGCTTAACCAGTCCCCTATTTTCCTGGGAGGGCAGGGCGGTCTGGTGGGGCCCTGCCGACTGGCTTATGGTACAGTGGTGGCTGCGGGCACTATTTGCCGCAAGGATCAACTCAAAGAAAACTATCTGCTTATCGAGGGCGGACCCAAATCGGCACGACTGCCTTATAAACCCGGCGGTTATCGCAACCTGAAGCGGATAATAAGCCATAACTACAATTATATCGCTAATTTGATGGCACTTCGACAATGGTATCAACACATTCGGCGGGTGTTCATCGGGCCGGATTTTCCCCGGGAACTGGCCGATGGTCTGACCGGCACTTTGGACAAAGGCATTGCGGAAAGAATCAAGCAGTGCGGGGGGCTGCGAGACAGATTGGCCGGTGAATGCCCTAAGGATGGCGGCATAGAGCAGGTTTTCTGCCGGCAGTGGCCTCAAATTGAGCAGCGTATGATCGATCTGAAGGATTATGAGGGGGTAGTGGAATCCAGGGATCGATTCCTGTCCTGGATAGAGCAGGCCGCTGGGGCAAACGATCTGGATTATGTAAGGGCAATCCAGGGCCTTGGAGGCGATCAGACTGCGGTCGGCAGCAAATGGCTTCAAAGTATCGTCGATTATGTGATAAGCAACTTATAGACTCCGGCTTTCGCCGGAGTGACGGTACGCGGATTCCAGGAGTGACGGTATGCGGGATTTTCTGAGATTTTCATAAAGTTTGGGGAAGATCGATCCACTCCATCAATAGATGAGTTTTTTCATAAGCCATTTTTTGAAAAGAACGTCATACAGCTTATATTCGTGGTTCTTACAAATCACGTCTTTAGCCACCAGGCTGTTAAGTGCGCGGTGAGCGATAGATGAATTACTGATGCCGCAGCGTAAAAGGTTTTTCCCGGAGAAAACCGCTTTGCCTCCAGTTAAGACCACGAGTTTAATGGCGCGTTTCTGATTTAATGAAAATTGCTGCCAGAGCCCCTGAAAATCCAGTTCCTTTTCTTTCAGCATCTCTTGTTCGATATCATCGGCGATTTGCCCCAGTGCTTCCTCCTTCAAACCCTTTTTCCCAAAAATTCTGTTCCATAAAAAATGACAGAATTTCTGGATGTACAAAGGGTGGTTTTCAAAGCTATTGACGCTTTTTTCCAGGAAGGGTGCAGGCAAAAAAACATTGCCGGCTGAAAACAAATCATTCATCCACTGCGTAAACGCGTCCGTACCGATGACGGAAAGCGGCATCGTATCCGCAAGCTGGTAAAAAGCTCTCGACTTGTCTGCAAACATGCTTGAGATGATATGCTGCTGGCTGCCGGAAAAAATATAGCTGATTCGATCATGTCTCTGGATATATGAACGCAGGAGTTTTTCAAAATTTCCGGGGGAATAGAATGCGATTTCCTGAAATTCGTCAAAGGCGATGACAAGACGTTTGTTTTTCGAATAGCCGGATAGGATTTTCATCAAATCATCGAGCACGATGTTGGCATCCGAGGCTTCCAATGTTGGCGTCAAGACAAAACCGCCGCTCATCCAGGCATCGACTCCCAGAGTGAGCTTGAGTTGCCTTGCGCCTTTTTTCATGAAATTGAAAAGCCGTTGCATACTGCCTTCCAATTGCGGCAGTCCTCTGTAAAGTGTGGCACAAAATTCACGCTCGGAAAGCGTTCCGAAAAGATCGATGTGCATCACATTAATATCATGCCCTTGTTCCTTGATTTTTTTAAAAGCATTGACGATTAGTGAGCTTTTGCCATAGCGGCGGTGGGAATATAGAAGAAGGTTGTTTGAGGTTTGAGCATAGGACAGGATTTTTTCGATTTCCTGACGTCGATTGCAAAAGGAATTATTGAGTGCTAAGCCTTGGTATACAAATGGATTTTTCATATTGACCTACAATTTCACATAATGGTATATACGTATTTGTGAAATACCATAATCACAGTCGGTCAAAAAATCAATAGGAAAGGAGTCGCCTGCGAGGCATGGGCAAGCTATTCGGAACAGACGGAATTCGGGGAGTGGCCAACACCTATCCCATGGATGTTGAGACAGCGGTCTCGGCCGGGCGCGCCATCGCCCATCACGTCAAATCAACCGACGGAGACAAAAAAGTCATTGTCATCGGCCAGGATACGCGCCTGTCCGGCGATATGATCGCCCAGGCCGTGGCAGCAGGCATTTGTTCGGCTGGATTGGATGTATCCTTTTTAGGTGTGTTGCCCACACCCGCCGTCGCCTTCATAACGGCGCGACTCGGTGCGGCCGCCGGCGTGGTCATATCGGCTTCCCACAACCCGTTCTATGATAACGGCATCAAGGTGTTTGATGACCATGGCTACAAACTTTCCGATGACGCTGAATCATCTATTGAAATGCTGATGGATAACGGGGGCGCGGGAGCATCCTTAAGAACGGACCCTCATGGTATGGGGCAATGCCGTCCGATTCAAAATGCGGGTGACCGTTATCTTAAATTTCTGGTTCAATCGTTTCCACATCTCACACTCTCCGGACGGACCGTTGTTCTGGATTGCGCCAACGGAGCGACCTTTGGGGTCGCCCCAGAACTTTTCCAGCGGTTGGGCGCCAGGGTGATTCCCATGTTCTGCGAACCCGACGGCATCAATATCAATGACGGCTGCGGATCCCAGCATCCCCAGGCCATGGCCGCGTGCGTGGTGGACAACCAGGCCGATTTGGGATTGGCCTTCGACGGGGACGGGGATCGGCTTATTGCCGTTGACGAAAACGGCATTGTGTGTTGCTCTCGGTCAGTCGTGTTAACCCAAGCCAGCCGGGTGCGTCGGATGTCGAAGGTTAGATTGAGGCGAGCTACCTAGAAAGGAAGGATGCCCACATGAAAGCGATAGTATATGAAAGATTCGGACCACCGGCAGTACTGCAGTTCAGGGAAGTAGAGAAACCTACTCCCAAGGACAACGAAGTGCTGATAAGGATCCATGCGACAACAGTATCGGCAGAGGACCCGGGAATGCGCCGTTCCCCAGGTCTTAATGGTTTTGGAAAACCAAGGAAGAAGATACTGGGGTTCTATCTGGCCGGGGAAGTTGAGTCAGTAGGCAAGAATGTGGAACGTTTCAGTGTAGGTGATGGGGTCTTTGGATATACAGGGATGAGTTTGGGTGCGTATGCCGAGTACGTATGCCGGCCTGAAGCAAGCGTGCTGGCAATGAAACCGGCCAATATGACCTATGAGGAAGCCGCCGCCGTTCCAAATGGGGCACTAACCGCATTGTTCTTCCTCAGAGACAAAGGAAATATTCAGAGCGGACAAAACGCTCTGATCTATGGAGCTTCTGGAGCAGTGGGTAGTGCTGCGGTTCAGCTTGCCAAGTACTTTGGGGCAGAAGTTACCGGTGTATGCAGTACCACGAATTTGGAAATGGTGGAATCTCTGGGAGCCGATAAGGTCATTGATTACACAAAAGGGGATTTTACCAAGAGCGGCGAGACCTATGATGTCATTTTTGACGCGGTAGGCAAGAGCTCATTTTCACGCTGCAAAGGCTCGCTAAAGCACAGAGGGGTCTACCTTGCAACTGTCCCTACGCTGGCAACTTTCCTTCAAATGTTCTGGACTTCCATGGCAGGTGGCAAGAATGTGATATTCGGGGCAGCAAGCCGAAGTTGGAGTTCTGAAGATCTCACCTTCATCAAGGAGCTTGTTGAGGCGGGCAAGCTAAGACCGGTCATAGATAGACGCTATCCCCTGGAACAGATTGCCGAGGCTCATAGCTACGTTGCAAAAGGGCACAAAAAGGGGAATGTAGTCATCACTGTGGAACAAGATAGAAGGACTTAGAGCGCTGAATAAGAAATAGTAAGATTTCACCAATTCTGCGATAGTCAGAAGGATGACTGGTTTATGCTCGAAGAAACGATGAATATCAACGGCAAAATGAATTCACTCAAAAAGACCGCAAGAGTCGCGGGGCTGCTGTATCTACTCGTTTTGGTATTCGCTTTCTTCGCAGGATTTGTTTACTCCAGTCTTGTTGCGGCCGGAGATGCCGCAGAAACAGCTCATAACATTGTGGCCAATGAGTGGCTATTCCGTAGCGGCTTTGTGAGTGATCTAGTCCATCAGACGTGTTTTCTTCTGTTGGCTTGGGCTCTATACGTGCTACTCAAACCAGTTAACAGAAATTTTGCTCTGCTTATGGTGTTATTCGTTTTGGTCGCTGTCGCTATACAGTGCATCAATTTGCTCATCCAATTCGCTGCCCTGGAACTTCTGAGCGGTGCTGGCTACTTGACACCATTCGAAGCCGATGAGTTGCATGCCCAAGTGATGGTTTTTCTCAATTTGCACGATCATGGAATTCTTGTCGCCCAGATATTCTTTGGCCTCTGGTTACTTCCCCTTGGCTATCTGGTTTACAAGTCGGGCTTTCTTCCCAGAATCTTGGGCGTCTTGTTGATGATTGGATGTTTTGGCTATCTGCTAGATTTTTTTCAATACTTCCTTTTTCCCAACTACGAAGTAATAACGTACCCGGGTCTCGCGGTTGCCACTATTGCGGAATTCTCACTTTGCGGTTGGCTGTTGATTAAGGGCGTAAGGACTCAACAACCAGCTGCAATGGAGGCCAGTTGACGGATGAGGGGATCTTGCTCTCTGCCATTTCGGCTTGACGCCTTTCGGCAGACCTCCACCACAACCGAACTCAGGTCGTTGTGCGGCACAAACAGATCATCGAGAGTGAAATATGGATTCGAAGAAACGAAAGAAATCATGGCGGAAATCTATCTACTTCACAGTGATTGCTTTCTTTGCTGTCTCCGTTATTGTCGGAATTCTAGCGTTTGTTTATCGCACATACAGACAGCAGGTAATTCGGGATGACACGAAAATCACAGAACCGACTGGCATAGAATCCTTAGAAAAGGTGACTTTGGACGGTGTAGATCAATGGATTCTTGTTCGTGCTGAGGATCGATCAAACCCAGTCCTGCTATGGCTGCATGGAGGTCCCGGGTCTCCAACGATGCCACTGGCATCCCAACATGATAGGGAACTCGTCAAGCATTTTGTCGTTGTCCATTGGGATCAACGCGGTGCTGGAAAGTCGTACTCCCCTGATATCCCCCAAAGTGCCATGGTCGTCGATCAATTTGTGTCTGATACCTATGAATTGACACAGATGCTGGCAGGGCGCTTTGATGTACCGAAAATCTATCTAGTTGGGCATTCGTGGGGATCACAAGTAGGCATGTTGACGGTCGCTCGGCACCCGGATTCGTACTATGCCTTCATAGCCGTAGGTCAATTCGTGTATTCAGTGGCAGGAGATGCAGTCGGATATCAATTCGCGCTAAACCAAGCCGCTAGCGAGGAAAACGAAAAAGCGCTAGAAGAACTAGAAGCGATTGGCCCTCCACCATGGACGACGGCAAAACAGAGAGCAACGAATGCACGATGGATTGATGCATTTGGGGGAACCGGGAGACAGTTTGTAACTGCAGACTATTTCCGCGAGATCGTCAACTCACCAGAATACACACTTTGGGATCTTTTTGATTATCTCCGTGGTATGCTGTTTTCGGGAAATGCATTGCTGGCGAACGGTGAATATAATCGAGTAAACTTATTCGAGCAGGCCCCCAAGGTGGATGTTCCCGTCCATTTTTTCCAGGGTCGATATGATTACAGCACACCAGGTGAAGTTGTGGAGCGCTATTATGAAACGCTCGATGCTCCGCAAAAATCCCTAGTATGGTTTGAGCAATCAGCTCATTTCCCACAATGGGAGGAGCCTCAGAAATTTGCAGATGAGCTGTTGAGAATACTGTCTGAGACAAACTAGCCAGGTTCAGTTGTGGTTGCTCAGGGCGCGGCCTATGGCCGCAATGGTCTCTGCCGTCAGTGGCACGAGAGTGGTATATGATAAAGAGGGGACTGACCCTGGTCAATGCGATGCACATCACCGCCAGCGTGTTCATAAACGACGACGAGCGCGGCTTGCACGCGGATTACGAGGAATGGCTGGAGGGGCTGGCACCGCACGAGCCGGTCGGCAAGTACCGCCACAACCGCACCGGAGAAGATAACGCGGACGCGCACATGCAGCGGCAGGTGATGGGCCGCGAGGTGGTGGTGGCAGTCACTGACGGCCGGCTCGATTTTGGCCCGTGGGAGCAGATCTTTTACGGCGAGTTTGACGGGCGCCGACGGAAGCGGGTGCTGGTCAAGATTATCGGTGAACAAGTCGCTACTGATCATGGTAGCCCACCCAGATAATGGCCGCGGTTGTTGGCAGCGTTCCCTGTTGCCGAACCGGAGCAAGCTACGTCTTTGAAAACTCGAGCCTCCGAATCTGATTTGATTGAACCGTTGAGCGAACTCGAAGTCCTGCAACTCATTGCGGAAGGACTGACCCATCCAGAGATCGCTTCCAGGCTTTTC
>JARRQQ010000243.1:0-6465 GCA_037381725.1 Sedimentisphaerales bacterium | reverse complement strand
TCGAAATAGATTTCCACGCTGTCGTCCTGCCAGGCACTGGCCGAATCATTTTGCAGACTGTCGTCGGTAATGTCCACCATCACGTAGAGATTCTCCTCATCGTACAGTACCTTCCAGGTTCCGGAGCCGTCGGCCGGATCTTCCAGAGGCACGAAAGAAGCCGTCGCCGCACCTTCCCAGACGTAATCGACCTCTCCGTCAATCACAGGGGCCTTCACCGCATAGCCGACTTCCATATCAAGCTTTTCGAGTCCTTTCATGACAGCCAGAATTTCAAGTTTGGTCAGTGCTTTATTGTAGATACGCGCGTCGCTCAATGACCCCCGCCAGTTTTCGCCGTCAGCATTCTCGTTATCCCCGCCCATGAAAAGCGGCTGAGGAAAGTCCAACGCTTGTGTAATCGTTCCTGTGTTGGATGCAACGCCATTACGGTAATAGGTCAACTGATCCCCCGTTTTCACGACCGCGTGGTGGAGCCAAACATCGGCGGGAATATCGTCATAGTCCAGGTTGTCGTCGCCATTGCCATTCATATGCCATTCGAACTTGGTCGGTGTGAATTTAATGAACTGCCGCGGCACAAAATCGACGGCATTCTCATCCTTTCGGTTGCCGAAAATGATATCATTGGCCGTCGTGTTGCCAGCGTCCTGCTTGGCCCAGAAGGCCCAGGTAAAGTCGTTGGTTAATGTCATTTGAGGAATGCTGCCGGCGCGGACATAAGCACCGGTAGCCTCGCCGCTAAAGCTGATGACCGTGCCCAATACCGGGTCGTCAATCCAAACCGAGCCGTCGACCCCCAGACCGCCGTTCGGGTTGTTGATCGTGCCGTCATTGCCGTTACCGGACACGTCAACAACTGTTTCCCCGGCGCCTTCATTCAAAGGCCACTGCCCAACAAGGTTGGGATCGGCCGCTTTTGCTCCGCTGGTCAAAACCACGCCGAGCACCAGAGTGAATGAAACCCAACAGATCAATTTCTTAGACATGATAGTCCTCCTGTTAGAAAGTTTTCATGGAATCGGTCAACAAGCGTCCTTACGTTTCATCACATACTGTCTCTGCTCAGGTTAAATGTTTTGGGATGTGACACCTCCTTTCCTCAAAAACGCGCTACGAATCGTTCACTGGGTTGTGAGATCCCTGGGTCCGATGGATGCAATTCCAACGGTCCCAATTCTCCTTACGCGACGCAACGTCCCTTGGAAAACTCCTGAAATCGTCAAGGCACTCCCTTGTTGGCGGTGCGTAAAGCCACAAACACCCGCCAATCCGCCTTGACTCAAGGAGGCTTGGTATATGCACACAATTGACCGGTATCATTTATACCACTTTGCTCGCTTTTGCGTCAAGAAAAATCTCCCGCAGCACGGCCCGAAGGGAAAGACCCACGACTTAAGACCCAGGACCCGGAACTAATGATGGAAACACTTGGAATCGTAAGTATTACGGGGCTGGTGTTGGTGGTCATTATGATCATCCACTTTGGTAAGCCTACTCGAAGCAGCCTCGACCAAGACGGCCTCCACGAGGAAGAACGGGCGTCAAAACGGACCGAATCGAAGCGACGATCCGCCTGTTTCAGGAGTATCTGGGCTTGGATAAGAAACATCTTGGCTTAGGTATCACCAAAGGATCAAAATGCTAATAGTAGCGCTTCGAATGGCTAATGAGTCGATGGATTCTTGCTCAGCTTTTTTAGTCCCCGGTTCCCGCGGGACATTCAGCCGTAAATGACCTGGCCGTTGCGGGCATAATCGGCAATCAGGGAGTCGCCGCGTTGCCATTCCTCGGGCGTCATGGCGACCGCCCCTGGTTGGAACCGAAGGATCGCATCTTGAATCTGCATGGGCAGAAGAAACGGTGGGGCAGAGCCACCACCCTACAAGACTCGACAGATGGCCGCCGCGAGAATATCGATTCTCTCCCAATAACGTATCAAAGAACGAACAATTCGTGTGAATTCGTCTTCACTCGTGGCAAAGTCCGTTGCTCGTGGCTCGCGACTCATTGCTCGCCAATTGAATCCGCGTAATCGGCGAACTCATCGCGCTTCAAAAAGGCGTGAATCAATGCGGCCCACTTGCGTGGATTGTAGCTCCGAAGGAAGTCGCGAACCTCCTTCGGCTCGGGCAACGTCCCGATCACGTCCAAGTACACTCGCCGGATAAAGACCTCGTCAGAACACTGATTCACCGGCTCGACGCCTTTTTCGCACAACGACGCTGCGACAAGCACATCAAGGCGATTGTGAGGCGCTTCGGTAAATCTCTTACCAGTTTCATACCGTGAGAATTGAACCTGAGTCGCGAATCCCGGGCCCCAAATAGGAACGCCAAGTGCAAGCACCAGTATCCAACGAAGAATGCCGAATAACGAACGTCGAACAACGAGCATCGAAGTATTCCGACCACCCGACCTAATCCAGTCGTGAATTTTTTACATTCATTTTCCTTTTCTGTCAACCATCGGGCGGGCATAATAGTCTATAAGTTGTGGAGACATACGATCTGTAAAGGGCTGTTTGCAGGACTCTTTTTCCATAAGGAGCACACGTCATGAACCGCCGATTGTTAAGCATTTTCGCCATCGTGGCGACTTCTGTCTTCCCATTGTCGCTGGCTGCGCGGGCCGAGGAGAGCGAAGACAAGAAGCCGAGCAAACCACCCGCTAAGGTCTATGTGCCTTACAAGGAGCTTAAGGGGGTTTTCGAGACCGAGGGGCAAGGCATCTTTCTCCCATACACGGAGTTCCAGAGGCTCTGGCGGGCGGCGCAGGGAAAGCCGGACGCGGTAGCCGAAGCTCCGTTCAAATATCTGATCAGCACGGCCAGGTTCCATGGGGACGTGACGGGGCAGATCGCGACGCTGCATCTCGAGCTAACGATCGATATTCTCGGCGATGGCTGGGTGCAAGTTCCGCTGGGGTTGGGCGAAGTCGCCGTATCGTCCGCGGCAATCGTTGAGTCGGAGAACGCAAAAATAGTGCCTCTCTTGCGCGTCGTAGATGGCGAATACGTTCTTGTGACAAAGGGCAAGGGGCGTTGCGTACTCTCGCTGGATTTCGTGCGTCAGCTCGAAACGCAGCCGGGCCTGGCCGTGCTCAAGTGCCGCGTCCCCCCGGCGGCGATTACGACGCTCGAATTGCTGATTCCCGAAGAGAACCTGAAAGTGGACGTCGAGCCGATGTTAGCAGCGACCACGTCGCAGGTGGACGCCAACGACGTCAAAGCCACCCGGCTTCAGGCGTTTCTCGGTTCGGCGAGGGACATTCAGTTGAGCTGGAAGCCCAAAACGCAAGCGGCGGCGGAGCTCGAACCGGTGATGATCTGCGAGCAATTCCAGCACGTCAATATCGCCGAGGCGCTCATCAATTACGACGTGACGTTGAACTATGAAATCCACCGCGGAGGGGTGGATTCGTTCGCAGTCCAGTTGCCGGGCGAGTTCCGGGTCACGAACGTCACCGGGGCCAACATCGCCAAATGGGACATTGAGACCTCGGACGAAGCATCAGGAAAGCAGAAACTCGTCGTCAAGCTCTTTTCACCTGCGGAAGATAAATATACCCTCACGGTCAAGATGGAACGATTTCTTCAAGAGGCACATGCCCGCATTCAGCTCGTGCCGATTGTCACCGAGAAGGTGCTGAGGCGAAGCGGCCTGATCGGAATTACCTATTCGCCGCGCCGCTCGGTTCAGCTCGAGGCGGTGCGGAACCTCGCCCGCATCGATACGGGTCAATTGCCAAGTCCTCTGCAAGAGCAACCGCGCGTCACGGCTTACCGATTCATTACATCCGACTACGGCGGCACGCTTGCCATCGGGACAACCTCACCGCGAATCACGGTCGATCAACGCTGGATGTTAGGCGTCGAAAGTGACCGACTCCAGCTTTGTGGGAGGATTCGCTACAAGGTCGAGCGAACCGGCATCTTCGAGCTGAACATGGACTTTCCTCCCCCTTGGGAGGTCGAGAGAATAGGTCCGGAGACTCTCGTGGATGATTATCAACTCACGGGCCCGGCCCCAGGGGTTGAAGGTGACATACGAAAGCTTCACGTGTTGCTTAAGAGGGAGAAGATCGGCGAGTTCGAGCTGGAGGTGACGGCCCGGGCCGAGCGGTCGCAAGCCGAGGGCGTGGTGGATTTCAACTTGCCGCTGCCCGACGCGAAGGATTTACAGTCATGTCAGGGCCAGCTCGTCTTGCTGTTGGCCGATCAGCTTCGCGCCGAAGTCCAGTCCCAAAACGCTTCGGGAAACCAGCTCCAAGCCATTCCTCTTCAGCAAGCCGAGCAGTGGACGACGATACCGGGCTTGTCACCGGCGATGGCCTTCGAGTTCCGCGCGATAGATCCCAACGAGAGCCAGGGAGTGACGTTCAAGATCGCGATTAAACCTTCCCAGGTCTCGGCGATCGTTCACCGGCTCGTCAACGTTCAGCCCGGCTCCGTCGAACAGGAGGCGGTCATACAATACCGGATACGCTACGCCCCGCTCGATACGTTCTACGTGAAAATGCCGAAGAGCCTGGCGGATTCCGAAGTGCAGATCACCGGGGCCAACATTAAGGAAAAACCCCGACTCAACGAGCTTCCGCCCGATCAGCGCGTAGAGCCGGCCGATCCCAACAGCGCCGTCGAGAATTGGGCGTACTACAAAATTGTTCTGCAATCGCGCGTCGCCGGCGCTTACGACCTTCGGGTCCGCTGGCGAGAGCCGTTCCAGATGCAACAAGGGGCGCAGGCCACGACGCTCAAGGTCGAGCCTGTCCTGGCGGCGGGCAAGCTTTCGGATCAGAATGGCCACGTCGCCATCGCTAAAGCGGACACGCTCGCCATCGGCGAGCCGGTCTTCAAGAACCTCATACCCGCCGACGCCGGCAGCGCCGCCGACCTGCCGTATCAGGCGCATCGAAGGATTGCGGTCCTCGCGTTCAAATACAACGCTCCGCCGTTCGAGCTTTCGCTGCCCGTCATTGTGCAGACCGAACGAGAGGTGTTCACAACAATCGTCAACGGAGTAATGATCGAACAGGTGCTGGCCCGCGACGGTTTGCTTAATACCCATGCGACCTACGCGCTGGTGACCAGCCGGGGCGACCGGCTTCCCGTTGCGCTACCCGCGGGCGCCGAACTGACGGCGGTGCTGTTGAACGGCAACGAAGCGCCCGTGGAGGCGGGCGCCTCGCGGGACGAGCTTATCGTGCGCCTTCCGCCCTCGGCGGGTCAGGTATCGACCTTCGTCCTCGAAGTCTCGTACGGCCTGAAAGAGGTTTCAGCATCAAATCTGGCGGCCCCAGCGCTGCCTGAGGCGGTCCCCGTTCAGCAAACCCTCTGGCGCTTATGGATACCGGACGATTACGACCTTCTATGGCACAACCGACTCTTCTCCCGGCTTTCCTCCTCCCAGGCCCATACCTTCCTGCAAGGACTGAACGAGGGCCGATCCGGGCGAGTAACATTCAAGCTGGCGGGCCAGGGAAAGAACTTCGACTTTATCCGCCAGGGAGCGCCGGGCACGCTCCTGGCGGTCGCGGCCCCGCGGGAAGTCGTCAGCATCATCGTCTGGACGCCGATTATCCTGCTCGGTCTGCTGATGCTCAAATTGAGCGGGTTCCAGCGGGTGCTGGTGATCCTGGCGGGCGCGGTGGCCGGCGGTGCGGCTCATCTGTACTCGCCTCTACTGGTCGATCGAATTCTCTACATCGGTGCATATCCCGCAGTGCTTGTTCTGGTGCTCTGGTTCGCACAATGGACGTACTTCAGGCTTCCGAAATTGTGCCGCACGTGGGCCTCGAAACCACGGCGAACGTTACAGGAAAAACGAGAAGCTCAAGCCAGTGAGCAAGACAAGCCGTCGGAGCTGGAAAAGGAGTAGCGCCATGAGACATTCTGTACATCGGCTGAAAAATAGCAGCGACCACGATTTTCGATTGCCGATTGCCGGTTGCCGATTGAAATTGCAACTCGCAAATGGGCTCAGCGTGCGTTGGATCAACAGAACGGGCAAGCAAGTGCCTAAGGTACAAGTTGCCTATCCTACGCTTTGGGTAATCGCCCTCATCCTAGCCTGGTGTTTTGTTTGCTCGGTGCAGGCAGAAGAGTTGAAGCCGGACGTTTATGTCCCGTACGAGGATCTGGCTCCTTTGATCGAGCCGGCGGATAAGGCGGTGTTGATGGACCGCACCGAGTTTGAGACGCTGCTGGCCGCCGCAGAGGCCAATGCCCAAGATTCGCAGACCATCGAACTGGGCCAGGTCCGGCGGGCTGAGTATCTCGCGGACGTCACCGCGGATACCGTGACGTTGACCGGTACTCTCGACGTCGTCTCGTTAGGCAAGGGGCCGGTTGCGGTGCCGCTCGGTTTCGCTCAAATCGGTCTGACACGCGTGCTTCTGGACGGCGACCCGGCGCCATTGGGATACGACCAAAACGGCAGACTGACGTTGATCGCTACGGCCAAG
>JARRQQ010000242.1:0-6479 GCA_037381725.1 Sedimentisphaerales bacterium | reverse complement strand
CGTTTACCAAAGCCCATCATCTTCCGAGTCAACACGCCAGCCGAAACCCTGCCGACTGGTCGAACGCCTACGGAAGCGGCGGTCCGGCGGCTGAGGCCGACACGTGCATGCTTCGCTACCGCCAGGTCCACCTGGATGCCTACCGCCGCTTTGTGCTGGAAACGGCCGAGGGCTATCGCACTTCGAGGGTGGACCTCCGCAAGCCGCTTTGGCCGGGAACGATGGGCAACGTCATCCTTCTCATGCTTAACGCTCACGAGCTTACCTCCGAGGACGAGTATCTCCAGGCAGCGGATCGTTTTGCACGTGAGGGCGTAGAGCTGTTTCTGGGTGACGGCTGTCCGCTGCCCAAGGCGTCCCACGTGCACAACCACTACGAGGCCGTCACAAATGGGGACACGTTAATGATGGCGCTGCTGAAGCTGTGGATGGTGCAGAACCGTCCTACATGGAAGATTTCATTGGTCTTTACCGACAGGTAATGGATGAGGAACGTCGCAGCCGTTGCGTGTCTGACACCTCAACGGAACCATCAGGACCCGCCACCAGCAAAGCATCTCAAACCTGTTCTTCTGATTCCAGGACAGGACGTCAGATAACAGACGTTTCTGGTGCCATGGCCGACCATGGAAGGCCGCTAATCTTCGCCTGCGGCTCTACTCACAGTTACAATGACTGTGGTTGATATTCAGGGCTTTCCGGATGCTTCCGGTTTCCTTGCACAGCGCGATGATCGGCACTGTGCCAGTGGGTTGCCAGGCAGATTGGATGAAACCGATCAGTTGCCGGTAGATGTCGATTCTCTGTCCGTTGGGCATGTGGTGGTGCATTCCGTCTTTTGTAAGCTCGCCTGGAACGAATTCCATAGCCGGCAAGCCCCACTTATTCGCGATGGTGAGAAGAGATCGTCCCATTTCCCTGTAGGTGCCAAGCGTTATGCGGGTGGGTTGGTGACCATCAGATGCCGCTCCAAAAAGAAACTCACGATAGATCAGTGCCCAGTGGTCCACCGGAAGAATCGGATCGATGCGCCATCTGACTTCAAATCCCATTTCTTTCGCGAGGGCTGAAGCGGCGAGGCGGTCCTTGATAGCTGGCGTGATGCGAACACCGTCGTTCCATTTGCCTTCCCACAAATCAGCAATGCGCTCCGGATTGAGACTAAACGTCATGAGGATGTTTTTCGTAGGCATACGTTCAAGAGAGTGAATGTTGGTACTCTTGGTCAGCAGAATGAGTTTTCGCCTATGGGGGTTCGTTCTCTCGTCGGCAAATAAGGGAATGAGCCGGCGTGCATGGCCGGTTACGCCCTCGTACAGCAATGAGTCGCTGCAATCAATGCCCAAGCCAAGATTTGGCCCCCGGCGCATGAGTTCTTTTCGAACGGCCTGTTCGTGATCATTCACATTGTCATACAAGATATGCCGGGATGGATCGCAGAATGTTCGATGCGTGAGCATGAGAAAACACGCCCTGCATCGGAAACCACAGGCCCCTCGGCCGATGGCGATATCAGCCCAATGGGCGGGGCAGTAACTTTCGTCGTCAGTCCGAGACTGCCAGGGCTTGATGATGTTGCCCTTCGCCCGTTTGGCCCTGTAGACCTCGATAGGTCGGGTGGTCCCGAGAACCTTTGCCGATAGAGACTCTAGCCGCAACTCGCCTTTGGCCACATTGTTTTTAACAACATGGTCAAACGGTTTTCCGTTATTGGCAAAGCCGGGCGTAGTACGAATGAGGTTAAATTCTTCTGGGGTTGGTATGTCGCTGTTTGCGTCCATTTTCATGACCTCCATTATACGCTTTGTTTCAGTCATACGCAGTTAAGTAGGCTGTTCATTTCATATTTTGGGTTGTCTTTAGCACAGCAAGGCAACAGGGTATTCCAATGATATGAATCCCTGTTGCCGACAATCTAAGCCTGATACACACACCTCAATTATACGAATTACCAATTGAGGTCCGCTTACGTATTGACGACAAGTCGATGATTTTTCACTGTTCTCAAAATATGAGAGTGATCCGTCATCCATTTAACATCCCGTCGTTATTGGATGGAGTAGATATGGTCTTTATAATGGTGACCGTTGATAAACGAATTTGTCTCGATCCACGATGGAGATAGAAGAGAATGAAGGCATATACAATTGGCTACGGTGGCAGGAAACCCCAAGAATTTCTTGATCTGCTCAGAGCACACAACGTCAAGGCAATTGTCGATGTTCGCCTGCGCCCGGACCGGGCAAGCATGGGAACGTATGCAAGAGCCCGTAGCAGTGAAAAGGGCATTCAGGCCCTGCTGGCAAAGGCTGATATCCAATATTTCTCTTTCGTTGAGCTTGGGAACGTCTTCTTAGACTTTTCTGACTGGGAAGTGCGATACCGTCGTTTGATCGATAAAGCTGGTGATCTGCTCGTTGAACGATTGTTAGAGGCCCCCAAACCCTTCTGCCTCCTGTGTGCGGAAAAGCACGCTGAGCATTGTCACCGTTCGATCATTGCGGCATATCTTCAAACAAAGGGATGTGATACACAGCATATCGAGTGATGATAACCTGTAGTAAATGTTCGGATTACAACCCAAGCGTTACGGATACCTTTCATTTCTCTTCACCCTTTGTCGTGTCATTTCGGTAAGCCTGCATGAAATAGTTCTTTTTCGTTGGTATCGTCAGTCGTGGCCGGTGCGTTCCGCGTGATCGACGGCTCATGATACGGGTCGTCAGGCGGGCCGGCGAGACCGCTATTTGGAGACAGACTGATGAGCACCAAACACTCCACGAACATTCCCAGTGCCCTAACCCAAGCGCGTCGCCAGTTGGACCGCTGGCGCAGCCGACAGCGAAACAAGCGTGCCCGCTTGCCTCAAGAACTCTGGCGGAAAGCTGTCGTCCTGGCCAAAGAGCACGGATTAAACAGGACTGCCAGTGCCCTGGGCTTGAAATACGATTCGCTGAGGAAGCATCTCGATGGAACGGGCGGTGACGCACTTGTACCGGTACGGCGCATGCCCGACTTCGTCGAGCTTTTGCCCGGTGCGATGACGCCTGGTGACGTGGCTAAGCCACAAGTGGAATGTGTGGTCGAGTGGACCGATGGCCACGGCGAAAGCGTGCGGATGCATATTCGAGGGACCGGCCTGTCGGAACTGAGCTCTCTGGCGCGTGTGTTCCGGAGCGGCCGGACATGATTCAGGTCACCCCGCAGATGCGGATTCGAGTGGCCGTCGAGCCGGCCGATTTTCGCAAAGGGATCGATGGCCTGGCCTCGCTGTGTCGCGGGGCACTCAGCAGTGACCCTTTTAACGGATGCGTTTTCGTCTTCTGCAACAAGAGCCGCAAGGCAATCAAGATCCTGGTCTACGATGGTCAAGGTTTCTGGCTATGCCAGAAGCGGCTCTCAAAGGGTCGGTTCCTGTGGTGGCCGCAGAGTGCCTCATCAGCCACCCAGGCCCTCCAAGCTCATCAGCTTGTCGTTTTGTTATCCGGGGGCAACCCGACAGCGGCCCGAGGGGTCCCACCCTGGCGTCGAGTGGATGGGGATTCGTGAGAAGAACCTGACGTGTGCGTAGGCACTCTCTCTTGAAAAATTTGAAGCTGAGGCCCACCTTTGTTGGATAATATGCTTGTTCGTTTTCACGTTTGTGCGGCGATGTGTTGTGAGGTGGATCATGGGCGCCTTGCGAAGAATGCGACGAGACGGCGGCAAGCGGCGCCGGCAACAACCTATCCCAAGTCTCCGGACGTCGGGCAAGCCAGTCGAGCCAAGTCACCCCGAACGGATTGAACTGGACCGCAGCGAACTGGAGGCGATCCTGGAACATGCCAAGACCGCTTTGGGCGAAGCTGAATACGACACGCTTCACGCGGCGATGCAGACGCTGATCTACCTGACCCAGGAGTTGGAGAAGAGCCGGGTCTCGGTCCAGCGGCTCAAACACCTGTTGTTCGGCTCGACCACGGAAAAGACGCGTAAGGTGATGGAGAAGCTCCTGAACGAGGTCGAGAAGAAAAAGCGCGCCAGTGATGACGCGGCCAAAGACACCGAGACGAAGCAGAAAGCCAAGGGCCATGGGCGCAACGGCGCCGGAACGTACACGGGCGCCGATCACGTCCGTGTGCCGCATGAATCCCTCAAGGCTGGAGATGCCTGTCCGAACTGCCACAAGGGGACGGTGTACGAGAGCGTCGAACCCGGCCATATTGTGCGGATCCGCGGCCAGGCGCCCCTCGGGGCCACGGTGTATGAATTGCAGAAGCTGCGGTGCAACCTGTGCGGGCAGATCTTCACGGCCCAGGCACCGTCGGATGTGGGGCCGGACAAATATGACGCTGAATCGGCGGCGATGATCGCATTGTTGAAATATGGCAGTGGTCTTCCGTTCAATCGACTCCAGAGACTCCAGGGCGGTCTGGGCATCCCTCTGCCAGCGGCGACCCAGTGGGAGATGGTCCGGGACAGCGCCGGCGTGATCGCGCCGGTCTTCGCCGAGATGAGTCCCCAAGCGGCCCAGGGCCGGCTATTTCACAACGATGATACCACGATGAAAATTCTCTCCGAGCTCGGCCTGTCAGGCCCATCGAGCGGCTCGGATCCAACGGATGCCTCACAACGCAAGGGCGTATTCACTTCGGGGATTGTCTCCGTCCTCGAACATATCCGAATCGCGTTGTTCTTCACGGGGCACCGGCACGCCGGCGAGAATCTGGTCGCCTTACTAAAACAGCGGGCGTGTGAGTTGGATCCACCCCTGCAGATGTGCGACGCCTTATCGCGCAACATGCCCGGAGAGCTCAACACCATCGTGGGCAACTGCCTGTTGCACGGACGCCGGCAATTTGTCGATGTGGCGAATAACTTCCCCCAAGAGTGCCTGTATGTCTTCGAGATCCTCAAGGAAGTCTACACGAATGATGCCGAGACCAAACGTCAGCAGATGTCCGATGAACAGCGACTCGCCTTCCATCAAAAGGAAAGCGGCCCGAAGATGGATGAACTGGCCAGATGGCTCGCCGAGCAATTTGAGCAAAGAAAGGTCGAGCCGAACAGCAGCCTGGGCGAAGCGATCAGCTATATGCTCACGCACTGGGACAAGCTGACGTTGTTCCTTAGACAACCCGGTGCGCCCCTGGACAATAATGCATGTGAAAGAGCCCTCAAAAAGGCTATTCTGCACCGCAAAAATTCCTATTTTTTTAAGACCCCGAATGGCGCCCGAGTAGGCGATCTGTACATGAGCCTGATCTATACCTGCGAACTGAACGGCGTCAATCCGTTTGACTACCTCACCGAACTCCAGAAGCACGCCAAAGAATTATCCTCACATCCCGACCGCTGGATGCCGTGGAACTACCGGAACGCGCTACAAAGCACGGATGCTTCCTGAAAAATTCTGATTTTTTTCAGGCTTGCCGAAAAGACACGGGACACCTATGGCCCCAAGCATACGCCGCTGTTTGTGGATGGGCTGAATATTCACACGCATGAGCCGGTGAAGTGGATAAGTCCCAAGGGAGGAGATCCATTGACTGCAACTGAGACAGAAGAATGGGTTCTTTCCAATTTTGCATCGCAGCAGACCTTATTGCGAACTCTTGATGGATTATCTACTGTTACAGGAGAATCCAAATACCGTGATGCTGCAAAAGAGGCAATAAAGTATGCATTTGAGAATTTGACAGCTCCTAACGGCTTGTTCTACTGGGGGCATTACGTTGCCTATGACGCACTGAAAGATGAAGTCAAATATGCTTCATCAAAGTCTCACATCTTAAAAGTACACTATCCATATTACGACCTAATGTGGCAGGTAGATCAAACGGCAACGGAAAGATTCATCGACGCTTTTTGGTCTGCTCATGTGATAGACTGGTCAGACTTAGATTTCAACCGAATTGCACCATATTCAGATTCTTTAGAAAAACCTTGGGGACATGAATACTCAAAACATCCTGTATTCTTCCAAGGCAAACGCGGTGGGGGTGGATTCTTCAATACTGGGACAAGTCTAGCCTATGCAGCCGCAACACTCTCTCGCATGTCACAGGAGGATCTACCGCTTATCTGGAGTAAGAGACTAATCAGGCGGTTCATAGATACGAGACATCCTGCGACGGGGATGATCAAGTACTTGTACAACCAACTGCCGCTCAAAGTGTGGAGAGATGATTCTAAAGACTATTTCTCCGATCCACGCAGCTTTGTCTTTCCCGCCGGCATGTTCGCCGAGATGCGAGACCAGTATCAACCTGAGGATGTTTGGCCTCATCAATGGATGAGTGTGTTTCTTGCACAAGGCACTGACATCAATGCAAAGGACGATGATGGCTCCACCGCATTACATATAGCAGCCAGTAACAAGAACATAGAACTGGTTGAATTCCTTATCGAACATGGTGCTGACGTCAACGCCAAGAACGATAAAGGCTACACGCCTCTCTATTCAGCCATCTGGAATAGCGAGGCACACGTGATATGGT
>JARRQQ010000241.1:0-7192 GCA_037381725.1 Sedimentisphaerales bacterium | reverse complement strand
GGTCGCGGCTACGTGTTGCCAGGTTCCCATCTCCAGGATCGCATTGCCGGCGTCATGGTCAAGAATGCCGGGTGTGGTGAACCGGAGATTGGTGCCGTGAGACTTGAAGGCGTACGCTCCGTTTCGACCGGCGAAGCCTCTGTCGCCGGTGAGACTGCCGGGATTGACCCAGCAGGTGATGGTGAGCGGTCCCGTGATGGCCAGGCTGTCGTCGCTTCCGCAATCCACCCAGTTGGTGCCGTCCATCTCCAGCGCCTGGCCGTCGTATCCAACAACCCACTGCGGTCCGTTGGTGAGCGTGCCGTGATTATCATGGCCGGACCAGTCCACGGCCACATTGCCCGATCCTTCGTCGAGCTTCCACCAGCCCATCAGTGTCGGGTCGGTGACGGTAATCGTGGGAATGGTGCTGAAACTCCACACCTCGCCCTTATGCGTGGTGACGCCGTCGAACTCATCAACCCGCCAATAATAAGTCATATCCTTCTCAAGCGGACCGGGGTCGTAGGTTGTCTCGGTCAGAGGCAACCCTCCGGTTGCGTTGTTCACGTCCTCAAAGCTGGTGCCGAAATACACCGTGTGCAATTTGGAGCCGAAGCCGGGCGTCCAGTTCAGGACCGTATTCGCGGCGACGTACTCGGCGCCGTTGGCCGGACTGGGATCGTAGGCCATCTTCGGCGGAACCGTGAAGCTCCAGATGTCACCTTTGTGTTTCGTCGTGCCGTCGGCTTCGACCTCATCGATCCGCCAGTAATAGGTCGTTCCGGGCACAAGACCGTCCGGATACGGGAATCCGGGGAATCCGGCTACGATGTAGGTGGCTGTCTGGTTGCCTCGGAAGGCGTCGCCGGTCCCGTCGTTGACGTCAGCGAAATTGTCGCTGAGGTACACGTCGTGTGAGGCAGCGGTCGATCCCGCCGTCCAGCTCAGATTCGCCCACGTGTCCGCGTACAGGGCGCCGTCTTCCGGATTGGGATTGGTCGCCTTCAGGGGAAACGTCTTGGAGGCATGCGTAAAGATCTCGTCGTCGGTCAACGCCCGATCGAAGACAACGGCTTCGTCAAGAAACCCCTGAAATTGGTCAGACGTGCCGCCGGACCGTCCGCCGATGGTCAGGCGCGGCAAGTCGATCATGTCCGTGGTTGTGGCGACGAGCTCGCCGTCGAAGAACAACTGCGTACCCGTGCCGTCGTTACGCCAGACCAAGTGCCTCCAGACATCCGGTTGAATGACGAGATCGTTGATCGTCAGCCCGGCCACGGGCGTGAACACGTAGTCGGCGACCCCGTAGAGGGTGAAGCCGGCCTCGCCCGTCGCCGTCCAGCCCGCCAGACGAATCGACGTGGTGGGGCTGTCGTGAAGGCATTGCGCGTCGCTGCCGGCGGGCGGCTTCGTTGTCATGACGACGTACTCGACCGTCCACGGACCGGGCAGATCGTCCGCGGTGCCGAAATTGGCGCGGTTGGCACCGGTCCGCGTGAATTCCACGGCCTGTCCTGATCCAAAGAACCCATCCTGACCCACCGTGACATCCTCGTAGACTCCGTCTAGACCGCCACTGCCCGAGTCGATGCAGTCCGTTCCGGTCTCATCGAACTTGTACCAGTGAAGCGGCCCGGCGTCGCTGATCACTGCGTCCCATCCGGCAAGGTCGGCTTGAACCACCTCGGTGACGGCCGAGACCAAAACAAAACAAGTTGCCAGATAGATCAATTTCTTAAACATGATAAACCTCCTTATGGGGACGTTCAGACCACCGTCTTTTGGCCACGCGCCAAAGCAGCCGGCCTGATCTTCACGTTCGCCATAGATCAATATTCCATAACCATGGTGCCATATAGTTTCGAAGCTGTTTCCTTCTTCAATCTTCTCCGGTTGCGTTCACCTCGTGGTCGACCGGTGCTAGTCACCGGACCGAACCAAGCGGATGTCGTCAATGTATATCGTGCCCGAGCCACCGGCCGCTGTCATACCACTGCGGTCGCCCAGGCCGATCGTGATCTTATCCACGTTGGCCAGATCGATTCCCTGATCGGCAAACGCCTGCAACGAAATGCGCCACTGCGTCCACGAGCGAACAGTAGCCGCGCTCGGATCGTCATTGGCCACGACCGCGGGAGAGCCAGCACTGTTGGAAACCGCCACGTAGAGCGGCTCGGCGGCGTTGTCGGAACTGCCTCTGAACCAGAGCGACAGTTCCTCGACGCCCGCCTGCGTCCAATCACGCGGCGCCGTCAACGTCAGGGACGCCTCCGAGTTTGTTACGCCGGCTTCGTTGATATACAGGACCGGCATCGACTGCAAGCCGCCGTGAACGATGGTTTGCTCGGCATAGGGAGGAAGCAGATAACCGACCTGCGCCCCATTGTCGGCGAGGCCGAAGCCGTCGATCCACGTTTGCCAGATAGCCCGGCCCGCCGCGTCGTCATCGGTGTAGCTCTCGAAGCCGTCTACCAGCAGGAAGGCGCCGGTCGTGAAGATCCAGATCGGTCCTTTGGCTACGTTGTCCTGGCCATCGACCTCATCGACACGCCAATAATAAGTCGTGTCGGCATCGAGCAGGCCGGGATCATAGCTCTCGTCACCCAGCGTCTTCGAGCCTTTGTACTCGGGCGAGCCGGTATCGGCGGTGCGCACCGCTTCTTTGTCCGTCCCCAAATAAAGCTGGTGCGAAGCGGCGCTGTCGGCCGGCGTCCAGCTTAGTGTCGCGTCCATTGCCACGTCCGTCGCGCCATAGGCCGGCTTCGGATTGCCGACGGCGCCCGGCGTCGTGAAGCTCCAGACGCTCCCTTTGTACGTTCCGGTCCCGTCAAACTCGTCAACCCGCCAGTAGTAAACCTTCTCTCGTTCGAGCGGACCGGGGTCATAGCTGGCCGTGCCGAGCGGCGTTCCTCCCGTCGCGTTGTTCACGGTATCATAATCAGTGCCTATATAGACGGTGTGCAGAATAGCTCCGAAACCCGGCGTCCAGGTCAGGGTGACGTCGTTCGCGTCGGCAAGCTCGGCGCCGTCCGTCGGATTGGGAGTGTACGCCGTATTGGGAGGGATCGAGAAGCTCCAAATTTCCCCCTTCCACGGGCTGTCGGGCTCCGCGTCATTAACCTCATCGACCCGCCAGTAA
This sequence comes from Sedimentisphaerales bacterium, assembly GCA_037381725.1. GTDB lineage: Bacteria > Planctomycetota > Phycisphaerae > Sedimentisphaerales > Anaerobacaceae > JAFGTG01. Next base: position 4,071 of record JARRQQ010000241.1, on the reverse strand, counting down.
TACGTTGTTCCCGCGACGAGACCTTCCGGCAAAGGGGCTCCCGGGAAGCCCACGGTTAAAAACGTGTCCGCCGTGGAGCCGGCGAAGACGTCCGCGTCATCCGGCGTCGCTTGCCTGACCCGGTCAAGGTCATCGCCGATATAGACGCTGTGCGAGGCCGCGGAGATCCCGGCTTGCCACCCGAGAACCACCCACGTCTCCGGGACCATAGCCCCGTCTTCCGGATCAGGACCGAACGCTGTTTTGCGCTCCATGCGAAGATTGGCCTGAAGCCATTCGCTGATGCTTCCGATCTGGGTCTCAGTCAGGTCCGTATTGTATACGATCAGCTCGGCAATCTCGAAGGTCGTGCTTGAAAATGACGCGCCGATGGTCGGGGTAATACCGGCGCGGAGGTCGCCCAGGTAGAAATTATCGGTGGACGTGGTATAAGACTGTCCGGTCACACTGTGCACGTTTTCGAGGGCGCCGTTGGTATTAAACCACTGATCGATCTGATTACTGTTCATCCTCGCGGCACGAATGAAAAACTGGTCCTCCGGATGCGTCGCAGTACTGCCGCCGATGTAGCCGTTATCTTTGCGAATACTCACGTCGTTGGCAAGGTTAAAATTGTCCCCCATGTTTTCTCCCTCACCGGATACCGAACCGAAACCCATGGTGCGGGTGATGCTTCGGTTGGTCTCGTCGTAATTGTAGTCTTTATACACGGCGAGAATAGTCAGTGAGGTCAGGCCCGAACCTTCATTGAGGTTGGCGGCCCGCATCAGATCGTCGATTTCTCCTGAGAATTTTGCCACTCCGAACGTGTGATTGAATAGGGTCGGATTGCTGCCGAACGCGAGCGTCGGGCCGACATAGGTTATGCCCCAGGCGGCTACGTCCCCCACAACGATGGCATCGTGGCCTTTGCCGCTCAGATCGGTCCACACGCCCGCCGCGGCATCGTAGTTGAGGTCCGGACTTCTCAGCCACAGGCATAGATTGTCCTGAATACTTGCGTCGTCAGGCGCCAGCGGCGCTGCCTGAATCGTCCCGGCCAGAACCGCCGCCAGAGCAAAGCAAACTGAGAGGCGTGATTTCTTGCTCATGAGATCGTTTCCTAAAATCAGAGAAATAGCCTACTTTAGCCACGCGCCGAAGCCGCAATGAGTGATTTCGGCCGCATTTTCGATACACTTGATCAGTATCCGAGCGAATCGGCGGTTCACGACATGATCCAGCCTCCTTCCCGTCCTCCCGTGCCCGTCACCGGCGACGGACAAGAGCTTGAGCACTTGCGTCTGAACACTCGTCGTGTGTCCGGGTCCCATAATCCCAGAACCCTCAAACCGTTTATATCAAATCCGTCGCGAAAGCGTCAAGAGAATTCTCACGACAGAGACAGGGGATCCACACCTGGCTCGGACGGCTGTTTGAAGATGCCTTGGTTCGGGAAAAGACGTGAATCTGATTCTCCCAAGAGAGGGGATCACTCAGGAAAGTGGCCGTACGTGTATCTCCTGGTTTGCCCCGTTTTGCTTGTTGGCTGTGGCACGTGAACCAAACCATGCTTATAATCCAGCGAGAATGACAGGAAGAGTTTGCCTGATGGCATTGGGAGCAACGCATGATCGTTCTATTGACCGATTTTGGTCAGAGTGAATACGTAGGTGTGATGAAGGGCGTGATCTATTGTATCCATAAGGATACGAGAGTTGTCGATCTTTGCCACGACGTTTCGCCTCAGAGTCTTATCGAGGCTTCGTGGATCCTGAAGACCAGCTACAGCTACTTTCCGGCGGGCGCGATCTTCTGCTGCGTTGTCGATCCCGGTGTCGGGACGCCAAGAAAGGCCCTGGCTGTGAAGACGGCGGATTATCACTTTGTTGGGCCGGATAACGGTCTGCTCTGGGAAACGCTCAAAGAACAAGAAATCGTAGAGATGAGAGTGATACCGGTTCCGAAGGACGCCAGCCGGACGTTTCACGGGCGGGACGTCTTTGCCGGGGCGGCGGCGAATATCGACCTGGGCCGCTTCGATGCCCTGGGGCCGAAGGCGGAAGACCTTGTGAAACTGGAGTTGTATCGCCACGAAAGAGTGGGGACCATCGTGAGGATTGATCGGTTTGGGAATATCGTCACGAATCTGCCGAGCGAGGGGAAGACGTCGTATTCCGTGGAAGCAGGGAGACACCGTCGCCGGATGGATTTCTATCCGAACTATGATGCCGCGCCGGGCGATGAGCTGTTTCTCATCGAAGGTTCTTATCAGACGCTTGAGATCAGCGTGAGAAACGGCAATGCAAATGAGAGATTGCGGTTAGAAGCGGGTAGCCGAGTAGAGATCATCTGAAATGAAGTACCGCGCCTATATTGACATCGAGACGACCGGCCTGAGCAGGCGTTACGCCGAGCTTACGATTATCGGGATCGCCCTGGAGAAGGGCGAGGACTGCCGGGTCGTTCAGCTTTTGGAAGCGGGTCTGTCCGACGAGAGGTTGCTGGCGGCTCTGGATGGCGTCGATGAGCTTTACAGCTACAACGGTAGCCGGTTCGATCTGCCCTTCATCCGCGCCAAGCTCGGGGTCGATTTGAAGAAGTGCTTCAGGCATACGGACCTGATGTACGATTGCTGGCGCAACAAGCTCAAAGGCGGGCTCAAAGCCGTCGAGCGGCAATTGGCTATAGAGAGGCGCTTGAAGGACGTGGATGGATACGCGGCTGTGAAGCTTTGGTACGAGTACGTGAACAACCACGACCAGCAGGCCCTTTCGACGTTACTTAAATACAACCGCGAGGACATTGTCAACTTGCAGGCAATCAGACAGAAGCTACAGATTGGATAGCAAAGCATGACGGATATGAATAGTCGCACAGGTGTGATTTTTGATCTGGATGGGGTACTCGTCGATACGGGCTGGGCGCATAAGCAGTCGTGGTACGACCTGGCGGAAAAGGAGGGCTTCAGCATGTCGGACGAATTCTTCTCGAGCACGTTCGGCATGAGGAATGACCAGATCATCCCGATGCTGACCGGAGGCGAGGTGTCTTCCGAAGACGTGGCCCGGCTGGGCGAATGGAAGGAGCAGCGCTACCGTGAGCTTATCGCGGCCAAGCTCACCTTGCCGCATGGAGTTGGCGAGTTGCTCGACGACTTGAAGCAGAATGGTTTTCTCCTGGCGCGGTCTACCGCCGAATTGTTGCGTGGTCGTTGAGGATGCCGTCCAATGTGTCGAGGCGGGCAGGGCGGCCGGGATGGCCGTCGTCGCCGTAACAACGACCCGTGAGCGGGCGGCGCTGTCGGCAGCCGATCTGATCGTGGACAGTCTGGGCGAACTGACGGCAGAGGATTTTGTCCGCTTACTCAAGAGATGATCCGCGTGTGCAAAAACGAAATTTGCACACCCTACGGGTTGTCACTCACCTCGACGACGTAAATCATGGTCGCTTCTCTCGGCGCGTCCGGCTTGCGGTCCCGGTTGGGGTGGTCGGTTTCTTGCTGCATGTAGTCTTTTTGACCCGGCGGCAATGGCCCGTCGTTCACCGCGCGGACGTTCGCCACGGGAATGGAAGATGCTTCGGGTTTTTGAACAGCGCACTCGCCCGGCCGGCATGATAGCAACTGCTCTCTCGTGAGAACAAACTGTCCGCGCCGAGGTTCGGCGTGGGCGTTGCCATAGGCGATGTGGAGTTTCTGGTCGTCCCCGATGGAGATTCTGGGAATCGGCGGGTACTCGGGGATCGTGCCCCGGCCCTCGAAGTAGAAACGGTGCTTCCAGTCGGTCAGTTGCACGATCTTCCAGGTGTTGCTCACCGGCGTGGCGACGTAGAGCTGGTTGTTGCCGTCTTCGTCGAACCGTGTGTAGCCGACGTACGGCCGGCCTTCCGCGTCCACGACGAAGCTCCCGCCGTTCATCAGGCCGCTCTTTTGCGCGATGTGTTCGACCACGCCCGCGTTCTCCGGCGTGATGGGCAATTCAAGCTTGCGTCCGTCCCAGGTCGTCCAGGTGACCCCGCGATCAAGGCTCTTGGCATAGCACACGTCGAAATTGGTTACGACGTCCGGCGTCTCCCGCCAGCACCAGGCAA
>JARRQQ010000240.1:0-6520 GCA_037381725.1 Sedimentisphaerales bacterium | reverse complement strand
GATGGACGTCACGGGGCGCACGGAAGACGACCCGGCCGCCCAGACGCTGGTGCTGAACATACTCCGCTGCGTCTCGGCGTGGAAGCCGGCTCCCAGGCGACAAGTTGTCTACGTTGGTGATCCCGCCGGCAAGGACTACCTCGAATCATGTGGTTTCTCACCGGTCCCCAACGAGGCCGCAAGTTTGTCTGCCGATCAGGTGCTCGTCGTCGGACCGGGGGGCGGGCGGAAGCTCGCCGGCGCAGCCATCGCCGACTGGCTCAAGGCCGGCGGCCATCTGCTGGCGGTTGGGCTTGATGAGCAGCAAGCCAACACATTTCTCCCGTCAAAAGTCCCGATGAAAGAGGCCGAGCACATCTCAGCGTATTTTGAAGCGCCTGGCTTCAACTCCCCATTTGCGGGAGTCGGCCCGGCGGACGTGCACAGCCGCGAGCCTCGAACGCTGCCCCTGATCTCGGAGGGAGGTACGATTATCGGCGACGGCGTTCTGGCTTGCGCCAAGGACTTCAACATCGTCTTTTGTCAGCTCGTACCCTGGAAATTCAACAATAAGGAACCACAGAACGTCAAGAGAACGTTCCGGCGAGTCAGTTGCCTTCTGACGCGACTGCTGGGGAATATGGGAGCAGCCGGATCGACACCTGTTCTGGAGCGCTTTAGCCTTCCCGTAGACACGTCTAAGGACGAGAATCGCTGGTTGGAAGGCCTCTACCTGGACGTGCCGCAAGAGTGGGACGATCCTTACCGATTCTTCCGATGGTAGGGGGTATCTCGATCACTGCGACGTCTTCGCCGTCAAGAGTAAGGGTCGTTTTCCCGTCTTGCCATTCAATTGTCTTGTCGCGAACCAGGTCGCGGGAGACGTTCGTCCGCTTTCGGCGGATTCGCTCCAAACTAATTGTGGCCGTTCGGCGTTCCGCGCTATCGTTGAACACGGTGAAGAGATTGTCACCGAATCGTTCGACGTAGATGTGGCTATCGCTCGAACGAGCCAGTGTGACCGGCTCCCAGCCGGCCTCGGCTACGAGTTTGCACAGAGGAACGTATTTCTTAAACAGGTTCCTGTCCCGTTCGTACAACTCGGGGCGCGTGAAGTAATGGCCCTGCGAGGCGTTGTGACTGAAGAAGCCCGGAAACATGCCATAGGCGAGCGAACGCTTCATGTACTTCTCGACCAGATCGTGGGAGAAATCCTCGAAACGTGTGTTCATCAGGAAGCAGTAGGGCTTACCTTTGCTGAGCGACCGGCGGTAGAGCAAATCGGCGTCGGACATCGGCCGCCACGTCCGGCTCGGATTCCAGTCGGTCTCCGTGCCCATCACGTCCAGCAACGGCGCCAGCCAGCACAAGCGGGACGGCGTGGAATTCGCCATCATCAACTTGTTCATGCTATGGATGTCGCGTCCGATTGCGCGGATATACTCGAAAACGATCAGGCCGCGCAGAATCGCCGGCTTTCGGCTGTCTAAAGAGAAGGTCAGGGGCGTCTCGGCGATGGCGAAGTGGTCCCGGCGGAAGTCAAGCTGCTCCGTTACATACCCCTCGCTCGAATCGATATACTCGCCGTCCAGATTGCCTCTGGCCCGCGGGCCGTAGAGTCTCTCGCGAAGCTCCGGATTCCATTTGTTCTTGAAGTCGGTAACCTCGCCGGCCACATTCGGCATGGAATTCATGCTCCAGACGGCGCCGTTGCACCACGGTGTATCCCGAAGTGAGGCGGCGAACTGGCCCTTCCGGTCGTAAAAGCCGCTGGTGAACAGCGCGAGCGCCCGCTGGTCTTTCTTTCGGTCGGCGAGACGATGCGCTTCGGCTAGGGCCGCTTCGAGCGTGCGGGGCATATCTTTCGGCATCGACATCCACCACGTCATCGGCTCGGTATAGCGGAAGGTGATGATGTCGTGCTCGTCGTCCCACGCGGTTTCGTTGTTGCCTTCTTTGAACTTGAAGCCGAAGTCTTGCCAGCCGTTAACGTCGCTGATCCTGGCGAAAGGCATCCACAGGCCCTGGTCCGGCGTGCGGCACCGAAACTGGTCGGGGAAGATTTGATAATATCGAGCAAGTGCCGCACGGAAGCCCCAGGCCGGGTCGAAGGTGAACCGCACCAGGCGCAGGTGAGCTTTCGGTTTTTCGGGCACCAGACCGATATCGCAGGCGAGGAACAATTCTTCGGTTCCAGCATTGTAGCCGACCCGGAAAAAGGCCGGCTGCGCCATGTCAATCCCGAGGCCGACGCCGCGTCCGTCGACGACCACGGCGGCGAACGGGTATCGTGACAACTGGCCGTTGGCTCCCGCCGAGGATCTGGCGGTAACAGCATATTCCCGGCCTGGCCTCACCGGCGCAGTATGGCGAGCATCTTGGAGCCAGGAGCACTGCTCCGCGGGCACCGGGACGGCGTAGATGAGTGTGACGGCTCGGTCCTTGCCCGTCGTGTCCGAGATGGTCACGTCGAAAAAGGTTGCTTCGCCCGTTTTTTCCGAAGGCTGTGGGGTAGATTCGAGTTCCAGGCCGAGGGCGCGGTGTTTGGACTGAACGAAATCGGAGTCAGCCGCCACATCGCGTAGCTGGAAACCTTCGGTGGGCTCGCCTTGCAGCGCCACGGGCACACCGTCAAACAAGCACGCGCCCGCTGGCGGCCTGATGATGCACAACTGAGGGTCCCGGAACAAAGCCCGGCCGGCATGTCGGCGAAGAAGCATGTGAAACGAGACCGATTTCACCGGCTTTTCCGGGAGTATGACGACCTTAGCTTGCTGCCAATCATGGGTTCCCACGTCGAAAGGAGCCGTCTGGCCCCAGAGTGGACTGCCGTCCGAATACACCAAGTCGAGATAAAGAGCATAATCTGAGTTTCGGCTTCCCGCTACGCCCTCGGCCTTGCTCCAGGCAGTCGCCACAATCGGCTCGGGCTTGGTCTGGTTCAGTGCGACCGTCTGCGAAACACCTCGCTGAGCGCGAGCATTGGCGTCGTTGTCACAGACGAAGACGTCCCCCCGTTGCTCGAAGCCTTTGTCCCACGCTTTCCATGCGTCCGGGCGCAGTAGATTTCCACCCGTCTCATCGGTGGCCAAGACCTTCTTCACGGCTGTCCCGTCGGGGACCGCATCCTCTCTGCGTTTTGCGTCTGTTGCCGTCCGTGCGGTTTGGAGTGACGCAAAAACGAAGCAGACGATCAGGACGAGAAGACTTCTTGCTGAGCAAGTTCCATTCATTTCACACCGACCTTTCGTATTTATGATTTTCCGCCGCCAGGCGTCCTGTGGAGATTTACGATTGTCTGAGGTCCTCGGCTCCCGGTAACGCCTGCGGCTCGACGCCACCCAGCAGGTGGGGCAGTCCTTCTTCGAGCTCCAAAGGCTCCGTCAGATCGGCCGACAATTCCATGAGAAAACGGCTTGGCTTCATCATGACGAGGCTCTTCGAGCGATTGCGGTAGAACTGCGGGGTAATTAGATAAATCTCGTCCTTGGCCCGCGTCACTGCGACGTGAAGGACCCGTCTTTCTTCCTCCAGGTCTTCCTGCGTGTTGATGGCAAAGTCCGTCGGGAACTTTCCATCCGCTAGCCAGGGGATGAAGACGACTGCCCACTCCAGACCTTTGGCCTGATGGACCGTGCTGAGCGTGACGAATTCCTGTTCGTCGGGGCCGGTGACAACGGTCTCTCCGGACAGTTCCCCCGCCAGCGCTACATCGGCCAGGAACGCTTCAAGCGTGTCATATTGAGCGGCGAAGTTGGCCAAGCCTTTAACGTCTTCCTTACGAAGATCGGCGCCGTCATAGTGGCCGATCAGATAGTCATTGTAAGAAGAGGACATAATCTTATCAATCATCTCCGCGGGGCTATTGATTTGTTTTAGCTCCTGGATCAGCCGAACGAACTGTCGATAGAAATCCCTAGCGCTGGATGGGAATATCTTCGCGGTCATAGGTACACACGCGCTGTCCAGCGGATTGTCCGCCTGGCTGATATGCTCCCACGTCCTGTTTGCCAGGGCCGTCCCGACTCGGGGCAATATCTTCAAGACGCGGAGCCAGGCGAGCTCGTCGCTTGGATTATGGATGATCCGCATGTAGCACAGCACGTCCTTCATGTGAGCTTGCTCGAAGAAACGCAATCCGCCGCGCACGTGGAAGGGGATATTCCGCCGCTGGAACTCAAGCTGGATTTCCAGGGAATGCCAGTGGCTGCGGTACAGGACGGCAATGTCGTTCAGGCTACGTCCTTCGTCGAGAAGATGGAGAATGTATTCAGCGATAAAACGGGCTTGGACAAAGTGATCGTGACATGGAACGAGGGCGGGCCTGAGCCCTGATGATCTGACGGCCCGCAGCTCTTTGGGAAGCCTTTGACTATTGCACGCGATATTGGCGTTGGCTAGTGTGAGGATCTCCGGCGTCGATCTGTAGTTCGTTTCGAGCCGGTATTCTTTCGCTTCCGGATATCGTTCTTGGAAGGAGATGATATTCCGGAAGCTCGCTCCTCGGAAACTGTAGATAGCCTGAGAATCATCGCCCACAACGGCTACGTTGCGGTGATGTTCGGCCAGCAGATCGACGATCGCGCCTTGAATAGCGTTGGTGTCTTGGTACTCATCGACAAGAATGTGCAGGAATTGCCGGGCCAGCAAGTCTCGTACGTCCTGATGTTCTATGAGGAGCCGAAGCCAGATGCTGAGCAGATCGTCGAAGTCCAGAAGTTGCCTTTGCATCTTTTTGCTATTGTACAAGATCAAGACCTGTTCGATCTGCTGTAACTCCTGGTTGAACATGGGGTAACGCTTTGTCAGCACGGCTTCGAGGGGATCGAGTGTATTCTGAACGAAACTCGATATGGAGGCGAGGACGGATTTCTGGGGGAATCGTCTCTTGTGAATATCGACGCCGGCATCATGGATGCACGAGGCGATCAGGTCCTTTGAGTCCTCCCGATCCAGGATAGTGAAATCCGGTGAGATACCCAGCTTCGAGCCGTGCTGGCGCAGGATCCGGTTCGCAATGTGGTGGAAGGTCCCGCCCCAAATATCTCGGGTCTTTTGCTGCACTAACGTCTCGACCCGGCTGAGCATCTCGCGCGCGGCGCGATTCGTGAACGTTACGAGCATGATCCGCGATGGATCGACGCCGTTCTTGACAAGCCAGGCCAGCCGGTAGGTCAAAGCACGTGTCTTGCCGCTTCCCGCTCCCGCAATGACCAGCATGGGGCCGCCCGGCGCGGTGGCCACGGCGAGCTGCTCCTCGTTCAAATCCACAGCGAAATCTATCCCGCTGGCAGCGGTTCTCGATCTGAGGGTAAATGTTCTTGTCATTTATCAAGTTACGACGACGTCAAAGAGACGATTCGGTCGTCGAAAAGCCGTCCCCACAGAAAGGATTCTGTCACTGTCGGGCAATGACCGCCAGCCAGTGGCCTTTGCCTGGAGCTTTGATGGTTGCGATTTCCTGGCCGCGCAGCGTTTGTTCACCTTTCCATTCACCTGTACGAATGTCGATCCAGCGCAGCGAATAGCGGCCGGGAGCTTTGCGCAAGTCGAGGCCGACCTCGCCGCCGTTAGTGAAATAGAGGGCGTAAGCTTTGCCGGGATTCGCTGCCAGATAGGCTTCGTTGTTTTCCCTGTCGGTCAACGATCCATTCGCCGCGTTGATATCCCAGAGTTTCATGACCGATTCGAGCTCGCGGGCTGCCTGCACCGAAGCGATCGAAAGCTCCGAAAGGCCCAGGCCGGAGATGGGGCGATGGAAGCGCGCGGAAGCGGCGCCTCCGATCACGTGACGCCACCAGCGTTCGATCCCGTCCCTGGTGTTGCCGTGTGGTCCGCCATCAGCGCCATAGGTCTTGACCGTATTCAGCGGGCGGGGCTTGGCGGCGGTGTATCGCAACGCCCATTGAAAGTTGTCCCAGTGTTCCTGGCCTTTCTTCTGATTGTTCTGAGAGACGTCACAGAAGCCGTAGCGTTCCGGGTGATCGAAGGTCCGCTTGTGCCTTTTCGCTTTCAGGTCCCAATCGTCCCACATTTCCGTCACGTAGACCGTTTTGCCCTTTGCTTTTGCCCGGTCCAGGATAAACTGCGACCAATACACCGCCCATTCTTCCTCGCCCGATGTTTCATTATCCATGCAGTAGAGGACGTGATCGTATTTGAGAGCATACGAAAGCATCTTCTCGACAAAGCGTTTCTGGTATCGCAGCACGGCGGTGATGTTTCGCTGCTTCGGTGTGGTGAAGAAGAACGGTTGCTCGTTCCGGCCGGGGTGGTTCGAGTAATCCGCCGCAAGGGTGCTCTGCTCGGCCGAGTAATTCACGTTGTTCTTCGGATTGTAAGGATGGCCCGGCCAGTTGCCCCGGGAGTAGTCGAATCGATCCCAGACTTCGATCTGAACGATGATGTCCCGCTCGGCCGTCTCCCTGAGAAAGCGATCAAAACGCTTCCAGTACACGTCGTTCCATTGCTCCAAATCGTACTTGCCATCATCTCGCTGTTTGAAGGGATATACCTCGAAGCCCTTGTCCTTTCGGTCGCT
>JARRQQ010000239.1:0-10862 GCA_037381725.1 Sedimentisphaerales bacterium | reverse complement strand
AAAATGGCCGTCCATCACGTCCAGATGCACCATCTTCACGCCGGCCGAGGCCACCACGGCAATCTCATCCGCCAGCCGGCCGAAATCCGCGCTCAGCACGGACGGCACAACCTCGATGGTCCCCGCCTTCGGCAATCGCATCTTCAATCCTTTAGCAGCCTGTTCAATTCCGTCCATATCCTCATGTCCTCCGCTTCGTCGCACAACTTCATTGCCCATGTCTCGAGGTATTCCTTGTCCAACTTATCCCCGTGACGAGCTATCAGGCCTTCTACGTCGGCGATATCCTTCGCCCGGCCGGGACCGAGCTTCAGCAGAATCAGGTCCTCCGGGCTTGGGAAAAATGCCTTTACGCCATGAAGTTGAATTGATTTTCGTCTGGCACAAGCCTGCGTTTCCAAGCCGGTAGATGCAATAATAACATCGATATGATAGTCGCCGGACGATATTTGAAATACGCCCATTTGCTTCGCCGACTCCATGCACTTTTTCATGGATATACTAAAGCCAGCTTCTTTTGCCTTGTTTAGAAAATCGGGAAGGTCATCTATGCTCATCACGATATCCACATCGACATCAACCGTGACTCTTGCTTCCCCGATAGTGCTCGCCGCAATTCCGCCTATGACAATGTAGTTATATCCGCCGCTGTTCAAAAATGTTACGGTCTTCTTGTAAACATCCAGCAGCGCCATACTTATGGCTTTCGTTTTCTTTCCAACAGCTTTTTGAGGCAAACGGGGTGGTCTTCAGGAGAATTATCACGCCATTCGTCAACCAGAGGGGTTGCCAGCATATCCTCAGCAAGGCGTATCGCTTTCTTCCAGGAAAGCTTACGCAAACGGAGTTTCCTTTGCTGCTCCCACTTCTCAAATCTTTTTGGGTTCAGCAGACCCCAGTTACCTTTGTCCTCTTTCATTGCTTATGCTCAAATTCTAACGATCATTTCTCGTCGAGGATTTCGAGGCATTTGAATTTCTTGCCTTCGAGAAATTCGAGCGAGGCGCCGCCGCCGGTGGAGATATGGCTGATCTTGTCTTCCAGGCCCAGTTTGGCCACGGCGCTGGCGCTGTCGCCGCCGCCAATGATGCTTCGGGCGCCCTTTTCCGTCGCCTGCGCTACGGCCAGGGCCACCGCTTTGGTTCCCTTGTCAAACGGCTCCGTCCACGGCCTGGTAACCCGGATCGATATCGCCCACGGCGGTGCGGTGCGGTGCGCCGGGCTTCAATTCCCGAACCACACAGTGGTCCACCGGCAAGATGACCTCACAGCCGGCGTCAGCGGCTTCGTCCAACAATTCCTGTCCCTTGTCGATGAAGTCCTCTTCGCACAGACTCTTACCAATACTCTTGCCCCTGCCCTTGAGGAACGTATAGGCCATCGCCCCGCCAATAATAATGCGATCTACCTTGCCGATCAGATTCTCAATTACGCCGATCTTGTCCGAGACCTTCGCCCCGCCCAAAATTGCAACGAACGGCCTCTCCGGAGCACTCAGGGCCTCGCCCAGATACTTCAGCTCCTTTTCAATAAGAAAGCCAATCACCCGGGGTTTGCCTTCCATCACGACCGGCACCGTATACATCGAGGCGTTGTCTCGATGGGCCGTGCCAAAGGCGTCGTCGACGTAGATATCCGCCGCCCCGGCAAGCTCCCTGGCGAAATCGTCTTTGGCCTTGCGGAGTTGCGCATCTTCCTTCGCGGCCTTGTCCTTGATGGTCTCTTCCTTGTGGAAACGCAGGTTTTCGAGCAACATGCAGTCGCCGGGCTTGAGCGCCTTTCTCTTCCCTGCCGTCTCGGAGCCGATGCAGTCGTTCGCAAAAAGAACCTCCTGACCCAACAGCTCAGAGAGCCTTTTGGCTACCGGCGCCAAAGAGAGCTTCTCGTCCGGCTGGCCCTTGGGCCTGCCCAGGTGACTCATCAAGACCAACGATGCGCCGCCGCCCAATATCCTCTTGATGGTCGGCAATGCCTTGACGATCCGGTCATCGCTGGTGATATTGCAATCATCGTCCAGCGGCACGTTGAAATCGCACCGCATGAGAACCCGCTTACCCCCGACGTCGATGTCTGCGACAGTCTTCTTAGCCATTTCTTCCCAACCCAAAGAGATATTCGATTTGCGATTTACGATTTGCGATTTGGGAATTGGAAATCGGCGATCGGCAACCGAAAATCGCAAATCTTTTGCTACAGCGCCGCCATGCGTTCCATGATGTCCACGCTGCGATTCGAGTAGCCCCACTCGTTGTCATACCAGCTCACCGCCTTGACGGTCTTGCCGTTGACCATGGTGCACAGAGAATCGAAGATGCTCGAAGCGGGATTGTTGACGACGTCGCTGCTGACAATCGGCTCGTCACAATAGACCAGGATGCCCTTCATGGGTCCTTCCGCCGAAGCCTTCAACGCGGCGTTGACGCTCTCGACCGTCACGTCCTTCTTGACGTTCACCACGAGGTCCACGATGCTGCCGACCGGAATCGGCACGCGGATCGCAAAGCCGTCGAGCTTGCCATCCAGGTCGGGAACCACCTTGCCGATAGCCTTGGCGGCGCCGGTCGTCGTGGGGATGATGTTCGCCGCAGCGGCGCGGGCGCGACGCAGGTCGGAGTGGATCATGTCCGCCACACGCTGGTCGTTGGTGTAAGCGTGGATCGTCGTCATGAAGCCTTGCTCGATTCCGAAGGCGTCGTTCAGGGTCTTGGCCAGCGGGGCCAGGCAGTTGGTCGTGCAGCTCGCGTTGGAGACACACTTGACGTCCTTCGTCAGCATGTCGTCGTTTACGCCCAGGACGATCGTGGCGTCAATATCGTCCTTGGCCGGGACGCTGAGCATGACCCTTTCGGCGCCGGCTTTGAGGTGGTCGGCGTAACCGCCTTTGGGCGACGAAGCCGTGCGGAAAATCCCGGTCGACTCGAGGACGACCTTCACGCCCATGTCCTTCCAGGGCAGTTCGGCGGGGTTCTTGACCGCCAAGACTTTGATCGTCTTGCCGTCGATAATGAGCCCATCGTCCTTGGCCTCGATCGTTCCGTTCCACTTACCCATCACGGTGTCGTATTTGAACAGGTGTGCCAGGCTTTTGGCGTTCGAGAGGTCGTTGATGGCGACCAGCTCCAATTCGCCCTTTCTCTGCATAATAATCCTTGCGACCGCCCTACCGATCCGGCCGAAACCGTTAATTGCGACCTTTGTTGCCATCTATCTTTCTCCTTTTTCTCACCATCAAAAACGCAATTTTCTTAAGATTCAAGCCCCTCTAAGTACAACAACGGAGCAAACGAGAGCGTTACTGTACGTACCGCCCGCACCCCTGTCAAGCATTTATTCCCATATTAGAGACACGCTGGACGGGTGCTGAGTTTTAATGGCGTTGTTTGCGCCACGGCACATCGAACTTGCGAGAATATCGTTGAAATCGACGTGAAATTACGGTATTGCGGGGGTTCGAAGCTTACAGGAGTGTTCCATGAGCCAGGAATCCGCCGTGAGAAAGCCCAGTACAATATCGACAGCCCTCCTTGTATCGGTTCTTGCGAGCACGGCGGCCGGACAGTTCTACTTCCCGAAACCTTCCCCTCCTCTGGGAGCGAATGTGGTCACGTATAGGGAAGCGATCCCCAAGAGCCGGCCGCCCAAACCGGGATACCTCAAGACGTTCATTGATCCCTACTTCGGCTCGAAGATCACACGCGTTTCCGGAGACAAGGGACAGCCTATCCCGGTCATCGGAGGCACGTGGCCGCAGAATTGCAGAAACCATTATCAGAAGGATCCGCCCTGGAACGCCGACGGAAGCGTGCTCTACCTATGTAAAGGATGCAAGATGTTTCTGGACGGCAACACGTACGAGCCTCTCGGCTTGAAAACGCCTTCAGGCCCTGCCCGCTTTCATCCGCTAAGACCCAACATAATGATTATCTTGCCCGGACGGGGAAATAGGATCGAAGAGTTCAACTTGCGGACGGGCACGTCGGCCACCATTGCGGCTTTCCCAGGCTACTCCGGCCTGTCGTACCTGTCCGAGGGCAATATCTCGGGAGACGGAAGGTGGATCGCCCCTTACGCCGTCAAGGACGGCAAGAAGGTGACGTTCGCCTATGATATGAAGGAAAACAAGAAATACCCGGATATCGACTTGACGGGCTGGGATATCGACTGGGTGTCGATCTGTTTCTCGGGGAAATACGTCGTCGTCAACGGCAAGGCGATCCAAAACGACGTCACCCAAATATACGAGTCGACGACGGGCCGCGAGGTTGGCGCCAGATGGAGCCGCTACGGGTACCCGAGCCATTATGACTTGGGGATCGATCAGAACGGCGATGACGTCGCCGTCGGGGTCGCCAAATCGAATCCGAACCGGGGTCAGTGCATCATGCGGCGTCTAAAAGACGGCAAGGAAAAAGCTCTGTGCCCGGCCGGAAGCCATACGGGAACACGCAATACACACAGACCCGGATGGGCCTATATTCAGAGCACGCACAAAGGCCCGTACGTCGACGAGGTCATCGCCGTCGAGCTTACCTGGGACCGCGAACCCATTGTCGAGCGCCTGGCCTACATTCCCAACGTACAAGTCGATTATCTTTCCGAGACGCACGGCGCCGTTTCGTTTGACGGCAAGAAGTTCTGCGCCGTGAGCAACTGGGACATCGCTGGCGGTCAAGTCCAGGCTTACGTTGTGGACGTGACCGATCTATGCGAGGCCTCCGTCGCTCCGAACGGCGATTGAGACGTGGCATACGCATCTCCCTTTGGAACGCCTTAGAATGTTTCCCGCGTATTTCTCCGGGATTCTTGCCCGATTTGCTGTAACATAATGGCTCCCCGCGCAATTCTATGTTCGACAATGGTTGGTGCTATGGCAGAACTTGTTGAGCAGATAGAAGAGGACGATTTGGTGCTCCGGGCCCGCACGCAGGCCGAGGCCCTGGGCCGGCTGTACGAGTTGTATTACGACCGAATCTTCCGATTCTGCGTTTTCCGGCTCTTTGACAAGGAAATCGCCGAAGACGTAGCGTCCACGATTTTCCTCGAAGTCGCCCGCAAGATTCGGGGCTTCGAGGGCCGGACCGAGCGGGATTTTGCGAACTGGCTGTACGCCATAGCCGCCAATCAGGCAAACGCCACTATCCGAAAGACGTCGCGACGCAAAAAACTGCTCGCCCAAGCGGCCGGGGCAATGCGAACTGCCAACGGCACCGACGATTCGCCTGAGCCGGACTGGCCGAGCCTTTACGCGGCTATCCTGAGGCTCAAGCCGAAGCACCAGAGCCTTGTCACGCTGAGGTTCTTTGAAAACCTCCCACACGAGCAGATCGCCCAAATCCTGAACGTCAGGCAGGCGACCGTGCGCGTGACCTTACACAGAATCCTCGGCAAGTTGCGAAAACACTTGCAGATCGTTACTGACGGAGAGGTATAGATATGTTCAAAGACGAAACCGATCTTGAGAAAATCGTGGCCCGGCTGAATATCGACACTGCACCGAATCCGGAGCATCGCGAAAACCTTCGCCAGCAAATGCTTGCCCTCTTCAGTGAAACCAAAAAGCAACCACAAGAACGCACAACGCCACTTGGCGTTTTAAGGAAAACAATCATGAAAAGTCGAAGAACAAAATTAGCCACCGCCGCGGTGATAATCATTGGAGTGTTCATTGGTCTGCATTATCTGACCGGCTCTATCGACGGCACAAATGTAGCCTGGGGTGACGTTGTTAAACAAATCAGCCATTTCCGCCCGTATATCTGCACGTGTACCGTAGAGGACGAAAGATCCCCGGCTCGCAGCTATCGCCTTATGCGATTTAGCCTTACCAAGAGACGCGAGATTTATTCAGACGGCAGTATTGCGGTAGTTGACCTTGCCATTCCGAAGAGGCTTACACTTTATCCTGAAAAGAAGCATGCGATCGAGCTAACCTACATTGGGCAGCCAACCAGCGATTTTGACCTGCTGAGAATGGTTAGCTCTATGCAGAACCAGTCTTCTGGAGAAGGCGGCATTCAAGAATGGGGCGTACAAAAAATCGAGGGACATGTCGCCAAAGGTTTCCGCTCTCTCGGTAAATATAATGACATCACCGTATGGGCTGATGTAGAAACAAAACTACCCGTCTGCATGGAGATCATCCACGTCGGAATGGGCACGAAGATCATCCTCAGTGAGTTCAAATTTGACGTTGACCTTGATGAGTCGCTGTTCAGCACAACCGCGCCCGAGGGATATACGGTTGAAAAGAAACAGTACGAGCTTACTAACTCGCTGAATCTGATGCGAAACGCGACAGAAGCAGATTTCATTGCAGGACTGCGCGCCTTGGCCGTTTTCCTCGATGGCGAGTTTCCTCATGAAATTGAGCCGGGAAAGTTGTGGACTGAACTGAAGGAGTACGTCGAGCGAAACAACCTATCTGATTCCGACGTGATGGAGCGGCTCAGGTCGGTCTACGAGTATTGGACGAAGGCATACTGGTACGTTATTTCGCTGAAGACTGAAATGGGAGTCAGTGATTTTCATTATGCAGGCGGCGGTGTAAAGCTCGGCGCTGGCGACAAACCCATCGTGTGGTGGCTTCCCAAAGACTCTGAGACCTACCGCGTGATATACGGTGATCTGAGAGTTGAAGACGTCCCTCCTGAGAGCCTTCCCCAATAAGCCTGCCTCTCGAAACAAGAATGTGCCGCAAGAAGGCCGGGTATGCCGCTCGGCCTTCTTCTTTTGGTACGCTCCACAAGAAAATCTGCCGTGGAACTGTTTTTGTCCATATCAAAATGTATCGGACCGTCGTCATACATAACAGCGACAATCGATTGTTCTCGAAGTGAAGTGGAAGGTATCTCGGATACGCTGACAAACAAAACCCGAGCGCAACTAGTAGCCAAACGTGGGAAGAACAAGCATGAAACGTCTGATGCCAAGACTCGTTGCCATCGGCATGGTTATAGCAACCGCATCCTGCGGAATACATTGCAACCACCAGCCGAAACGGGTACCGCTGGAGATAAAACTGCCCAAACCATTGTTCATCTCCGAGCCACGCTATCGCAACGTGCCAAATCTGGAAAAGCCGTTCGGCAAACCTCGCCCCCCCTTCCTGGTGCCGGCGGGGACGAGAAACGTTGCGCTGGGAAAAACCGTCTACAGCACGGATAAGGCACCCGTCATCGGCAAGATAGAAAAGGTCACCGACGGCAGAAAAGAAGGAACGCAACGCGACTTCGTCGAGCTCAATCCCGGCCTGCAAAGTGTGACAATCGATCTCGGCCGTAGATACGCCGTATACGCGATATTGCTGTGGCATAATACAAGACACCTGTGGGTTTATTATGACATTGTTGTGCAGGTGGCCGATGATCCCGATTTTACTGCGAACGTCAGGACCTTATTCAACAATGACGTCGACAATTCGGCTGGGCTCGGAGCAGGCAAGGATAAGCACTACGTCGAGACCAGCGAGGGCAAACTGATCGACGCCCGCGGCATCAAGGCACGCTATGTCCGTCTCTATAGCAACGGCAATTCAGCCAACGAATACAACCACTACACAGAAGTTGCGAGAAGCGAAGCGACGAAGCAATCTCGACCATTGGGGTCCACATGGATTACGCAAAGGATGGAGATTGCTTCGCTTCGCTCGCAATGACATTCTCACAGTTTTCGTCGTGACAGAGTACCAGCTTGCGCAAGGAACCATTTCCGGTCGTACTGCTTCGCGGACGTTCAAAATATCTCCATTGAACCGCAGCGGCTCCAG
This sequence comes from Sedimentisphaerales bacterium, assembly GCA_037381725.1. Lineage (GTDB taxonomy): Bacteria > Planctomycetota > Phycisphaerae > Sedimentisphaerales > Anaerobacaceae > JAFGTG01. The sequence goes on along the minus strand of JARRQQ010000239.1, from coordinate 3,097 downwards.
GCAACAAAGGCCACGCCAGTCGCTGCGCTTGGTGGCATGGTCTTTGTACGCCTTCCACTTACTGCTGCCACAAATCGCACATCGACGTGTTTCTTTCTCAAAAAGACCCTGAAAAAAGTGTAATGTGCTATGGGGATAAGTGATCGGTGATAGACGAGTTGGAGGATCGTTATTCTCAAAAATGCTGTCAGAAACAAATGGGGAGGCCGGTCTTGCTCTCTCCATGAGTTTTTGGAAAAACATTTCTTTTCTTTGCCCTTCGGTAGCTGAGGGCAAAAAAAGAAATAAGCCTGGTATGCGATTGTGCAAGCGGTGAGCGCAAGGTTTACAAAGACCATGCCACCAAGCGTAGCGACTGGCATGGTCTTTGTCACCTGGAGCCATTGCGGTCCGATGAACACAACCTGAACGTCAACGAAGCTGTCGAAGGTACAATGGATTACTCGGAAAGTGAATTGCCCGCTTAGGTCCAACCTTCAGAACGGCAAAGGAATCGATAGCATTTTGCTGCATTTTCATCGCAGAAACGACGATTTCGGAAAAAGTTTCAGAAAAATTCTATTTTTCTGTTGGCAGCTTCTACAAATGTAGTAAAATACTTCTACGTTTGTAGAAGGAGATAACATGATGAAACTGACACAAGCAGAATGGCAAATCATGAAGGTGCTGTGGAAGAAGCACCCGGCTACGGCCAGAGAGATCATGGCCCGGCTGCCCAAGGGCGTGAGCTGGGCGTATACGACCATCAAGACGATGCTCGCCCGCCTGGTCGAGAAGAAGGTCGTGAGCGAAAGCAAGAACAGCAATACCAGCATCTACGAACCGTTACTCTCTCAGAAGAAAGCTCGCCTGATTGCTTTTCGGTCGATGCTCGACCAGGCATTCGACGGCGCGACGGGCCCGCTGCTCCATTTTCTCCTCGAAGAAAAGCAGCTCAGCGCCAAGCAAAAAAAGGAACTGGCGAAAATTCTCCGTAATGAATCCATAGGACCGAACGACAAGAGGTAGGGGCAGGCCCGTGTGCCTGCCTAGGGCAACCACAGAGAGTTGCCCCTACACGGGAGACAGAAATGATCGAACAGATAAATCACCTCGCACAGTTGTGGTGGGATTGGATGTCGGCCATGTTCTGGCAAGTCGGTCTGCTTATCCTTCTGATAGCGCTCATCGACCTGCTTATCCGCAGATGGGCCTGGCCGCAGTTGCGATACGCCTTGTGGTCGCTGATCCTGCTCAAGCTCGTCCTCTCGCCGGGGTTGTCGTTGCCCAGTGGCCTGGCCCCCAAGCTCAAGCCCGTGGTCACACAGATGCTCGAGACCGCCGCCCAGGAAAAGCTGATCGAGGTGAAGCTGCCGATCGCGATCCCGTCGGCCCGCGACGAATTCCGCCAATCCGTGACACCACATGCATCGTACACCCTGGCGGACGTCGAAGACATCCCGGCCGTGGACGGCCCGGTCGAGGCAACCGGCCCGCTCGTTCGCGTGGGGCCCCGGCTCGACTGGCGTGTCTATGCAATGGCGGTTTGGCTTCTCGGCGCCACCACATTAGGCATGTGGCTGTTCGTAAAGCTCTATCGACTAAGCAGAAAATACCCCGACGGGCCGCGGCAGCCGGCCTTGCCGGAGTCCTTCTACGATCAACTGGAGCGGTGCGCACAGAAGCTGAATCTGCGGCGAAAACCAAGGGTCGTGGCGACCACTCACCTTCAGAGTCCGGCCGTCTTCGGCCCGTTTCGCCCCGTCCTGCTCATGCCCGTCGGCTATATCCGCAAGCTCTCGCGCAAGGATACCGAGTACATGCTCCTGCACGAGCTGGCCCACATCAAGCGAGGCGACCTGATCGCCCACAGCTTCTATATGCTCCTCCAGTTGGTCTACTGGTACAACCCGCTGCTCTGGCTCGTACGGAAGCAATTGCGGCATCTGCGCGAGCTGTGCTGCGACGCCACCGTCGCAAGCTTGCTCAGGGACCGGACGGTGGAATATCGCCAGACGCTCCTCGAGGCGGCCCGCCGATTCCTGGCTACGCCCGCCGAAACGGGACTGGCCCTGGTCGGCCTCTTCGAGGACTCGAATCGTCTGATCGCTCGCATTAACTGGCTCAAGAAACCTGTTTGGAGGTATCGAAAAATGAAGAGTGCAGCCGTCATCACCGTCGTCCTGGTTCTGCTCGCCTGTGTCCTTCCGATGGCCCAGGGCCAGCAGAAATCGGCGGATCCCAATGACCGTCAGGAGACCGTCAGCGCCGAGCAGGCTGAAGAGTCCTCTTCGCCAAGCGAGCAGACCGTAACCACCGAGCAAGATCAAATACAAGCCAAAGAACAGCTATTGCAGGCACAGAAAGTTCTCCAAGCCCAGGCCGAGCGACTCCAGATCGAGAGGAAAACACTCGAACAACTCCGGATCGACAAGCAGCAGCTTCTGCAGCAAGTTCAGAAACTGATACAAGCCCAGCAAGCCAAGAACGAGGCGGCACAAGTCGAACTGAAGGCGAAGCTCGCACAGGAGATCGTCGCCCAGGTTCTTGCCCAGGCGAAACAAGCCGAGGCCAAAGCCCTCAAGGCAAAGACCGAAGCGGAGGCGAAGAAGGCGGATGCCGAGGCACGGAAGGCGGAGGCTGAGGCGAAGAAGGCTAAAGCCCTCGCAAAGCAACTGGAGCTATGGGCCGGTAGCGACGCGTTCAAGCAAGGGCAGAAAAACTTGGACAAGTGGGCGCAAGAGCAGGCAAAAGCGCACGAGAAGGTCCAGGAAGCCGACGCCCTCGTGGTACCGGTCCCCAATCCGGATCCTCAGCCGATGCCGGTCGTGGCGCCGGCACCCATGCCACCGTCGGAAGCTGAGGCAGTCGGCGACGCTCCCGCTCCACCGGCGCCCGCCGCGGCAGAGGCCGTTGCATCTCCTCCGCCCGCACCGGCAGCGCCGATAGCGCCCGCCTCGCCCGCTCCGCCGGAACCTCCAAGCGCCGTAGCGCCCCCTTTGCCGGCCGTACCTGTGCTGCCTGCTATGCCGGCCGCACCGGCTGCGCCACCCGCACCCAGTAACGTGCCGCTACTCAGCGCGGCGGCGACCGTTGAACCGGCCCCAGCCCCACCGGC
>JARRQQ010000238.1:0-6573 GCA_037381725.1 Sedimentisphaerales bacterium | reverse complement strand
CTCCGCCTCCGTGGCTGCCCTTGCCGCCCCCGGGGCTTGCGGGTTTGGGCAAGGCGGAGAATTCACCTGTGACGACTGGCTGGACCACAACGCCTACAAGGATTCCGGGGATGCCGGCCACTCCTGCTCGGGCGGTAAAGACCTTGACGACGGCGCGATTGCTTTGATTGAGGCCGACTGCCGTGCCGACCACACCTCGAATCGCCATGAGTTGCGGAGTGTGGCTCTCCTGGACCTCGATGGCCCGCTCAAGGCCCTGGTCGCTGCGGCCCTGGGCCAACAGGACGCCGGAGAGTGCCACAAAGCTGCAAACGGCGACAATGACTGCAAAGAGCACTTTGAAAAGGATTCTTCTGGACATGATCGTTCCTCCTTTACGAAAGGACACTAAAATTTCAACCCACTCTTGTCCTCCATGACGCAAGCCCATGTTCTCGTACTCTATATATTATCGAGAATTTTGGCCGGCTGTGCTCGAAAAAGAATTCAGTTTGTAAAAAATTCGCCCGCTTGTTTGACCTCGCGGAGATACCGTTTTGAGCAGCAAGAACATAAGTTCATACAGAAAAACGAGTTAGTAGGCTGATCTGGCCCGTTGCTCTCTCAGGTGAGGAATTTCAAGATGATGTTCCGGTAGTGCTCGGCTGCTTTTTCGAGGTCGGCGACCTCGATGTATTCGTCCGGCTTGTGGCACAAGGCTGGCTTGCCCGGGCCGAAGATGACTACCGGCGCCCCAAGCGAGGCGAAATAGGGACCATCCGTCGTGTAGCCGATGGGGGCTGTCTTCTCGGCTCCGACGGCCCTGCAAAGCGCTTTAACGAAATCGCATCGACGGTCGGTCTCCAGCGGCTGGACCTGGCGCAGCACGGAAACAGCCGCGTTGAATTGGGAATCGACGGATTTCAGCTTCGCGAGGATTCGTTCCAGATCGGCGATCACTCGCCGATGATCCTGGCTGGGCAGCGTGCGGAAGTCGATCCCTAACCTGCATTTGTCGGGCACGACGTTCATCGCCTTGCCGCCCTCGATGGTATTGACGCTCATGGAGCAGTCGCCCAACAGCTCGTGCGGCTCGACCATTATCTCGTAGTTGTCCAGCTCATTCAGAATCCGACGCATCGACTCGATGGCATTGACACCCAAGTGCGGCGTCGAACTGTGAGCCGCCTTGCCCACTGTCGTCACTTCGAGCCAAAGCATCCCGCGATGAGCCGTGACGAGCGCAAAATCCGTCGGCTCCGGGATGACAACGCCAGCCAGCCCCTTGGGGGCGAGTTCCGGCAGTTGCCGCGCGCGGTCGACGAACCTTTGTGCGCCGCAACTATCGGTTTCCTCCCCGGCGGTGGCGGCGAAGATGAGATCACCGTGCAATTCGACGCCGGCATCGACGATCCGGCGGATAGCCGTCACAACCGCGGCGGTCCCGCCCTTCATGTCCGTCGTGCCTCTGCCGTACACCTTGCCGTCGGCTTCTACGGCGCCAAAAACCGGGTACGTCCAAGCTGCCTCACCGGGCGGCACTACGTCGAGATGACAGGCGAACAGAAGCCCGGCCTTCCGGCCGGAAGATTTCAGGTGCGCGACAATATTCGCTCTGTTCTGCGACCACGTATCAACGTGGGATTCTATGCCCGATTGACGAAATGACGCCGAAATGACCCGGGCGGCGGCTAATTCGCCCTTTTCCGGCGTACTGTCAGCCTGAATGAGTTGCTTCAAAAGTGTTTTCATCATGAAGCAAGTATAGAGGCGCGAGTGCAGAAGAAAAACAGAAAAATTGTGTTGCGGCCCGAGACGATTATGGACATACTGTAAGGCTCGAAACTCTTAACGCTGACGTAAAGGAGCGTAAATGGGACCTGTATTGAATGGGCTTCTCAAACTTCAGAGTGTTGAGAACCGCCTCCGAGCCGAAAAAGCCAAGCTCACCCGCTGCCGCCGAAATGTCGTGATTCAGGAAAATCTGATCAGGAGCCTTCAAAACGCCCTCGAAGCCAAAAAGGAGGAGGTCGAGCTGACTAAGGTGCAATTCGACCGTCTGGAATTAGAAATCAAATCGAGAGACGAGTCGATAGGCAAGTTGAGAGCCTCGCTCAACAGCGCAAAAACCAATAAGGAGTACGCCGCCGTTCTGACCCAGCTTAATACGACCAAAGCCGACAACTCGAAAATCGAGACCCAAACGCTGGAGTTGTTGAAGGACATCGAGGCCGACGAAGCCGAGTGCAAGGATATCCAGGGACAGATAGACGAGCAGAAAGCGACGCTCGAGGAAAGACGGACCGAGAGCGAAGCCCTGGCGGTCAAGTACCAAAAGGAAATAGACAAGATTCAACTGGAGTGGGATCAAGCCGCCCAGGCTATTCCTCGCGATACCCTGGAGATGTTCCGGCGGGTCGCGGAAACGTACGACGGCCAGGCGGTCGCACTGGTCGAGCAGCCGGAGGGAAGTAAGGGGGCCTACAGTTGTGGCGGCTGCTTCATGGGCATCACCGCCGAGTGCGTCAATCTGCTGATGACCAAGGATGACATCATTCGCTGCCCCAACTGCACGAGAATACTCGTCCTCGGCAACGAGAATGAGATGTAGAAGCCGCGACCGGGCCTTTGGAATCGACGTGTATTTCCTATCCGATCGGACACGGGGCCGGCTCGGTACACTTCGTTTCGGGAAGCAAGCATAATGCCTGAGGAGATCGTCGCACGCATAGATGGAGGCAGTCGAGGCAACCCGGGGCCGGCGGCCGCAGCTTTCGTCCTGGCGGATCGCGAAGGAACTCGATTGCAGGCGAGGGCGTTTTTTCTGGGCGAAGCGACGAACAACGTGGCTGAATATACGGCTCTGGTCAAGGCCCTCGAAGCCACCGGACGGCTGAGCGCCGAGCGAATCACTGTTTTTGCCGACAGCGAGCTTCTTGTCAAACAGATCAATGGCGAGTATCGAGTCAAGAGTGAGCAAATCCGGCCACTCTACGAGCGGGCTGCTCACCTGCTCAGCCAATTCAGAAAATGGACCGTTCGGCACGTCCCCAGGCAGAAGAACAAGGAAGCCGACAAGCTGGTCAATCAAGCTCTCGATCTCGGCCATGACGTCGAGGAAGCTCAGGATCGCGCCGTGAACCAAGGCCCACCGATCCAGCTCGGCGTACTCATCAGCGGCGGCGGCACGACGTTGATGAACATCCTCGAACACATCAAGCAAGGCCGGCTGAACGCGAAAGTGGCGGTCGTCATTAGCTCGCGCTCGACGGTGCCGGGGCTGGAAAGGGCGAAGAACGCCGGGCTGGACGTGAAGATCCTCCGCAAGAAGGATTATTCCGACATCGAGGAGTTCAGCCGGCACATCGAAGACACGCTCGTCGCCGCCGGCGTCGATCTTGTCGTCCAGGGCGGCTGGCTTTGCCTTTGGAAGATACCCGCGAGGTACGAGAATCGCGTGATGAACATCCACCCCGCTCTGCTGCCCAGCTTCGGCGGCCGGGGCATGTGGGGCCATCACGTTCACGAAGCGGTGCTGAAGGTGGGCTGCAAAGTGAGCGGCTGCACGGTTCATTTCTGCACGAACGAGTACGACAAGGGCCCGATCATCGTCCAGCGAGCCTGTGAGGTAAGCGAGGACGACACCCCCGACACTCTGGCCGCCCGGGTCTTCAAGCAAGAGTGCATCGCCTACCCGCAAGCCGTGAGATTATTTGCCGAAGGTAGATTACTCGTTCAAAACAACGTCGTGAAAATCACAAAATGAAACGGATCACTCAAAATGATGAGCATCCTGAATGATCCGTTGCGTTTGTGGTTGTGATTCTCTTGCTATTACTATTCCGACTTGGCCACGGCGGGTTCGCTTTCGGCCGGCTCGGCTTCGGCGCCCTCGAGGTTCAAGTGCTCCTCGTCCTGGACATCGATCTTGACAATGTTCTTGCCTTTGAACTTGCCCGCCAGCACGGCTTCCGAAAGCGGATCTTCGATGTAATGCTCGATGGCCCTTCGCAGCGGTCTGGCGCCGAACTCCGGATTGAAGCCCTTGTCGATGAGGAACTCCTTGGCCCGATCGGTCAACTCCAGCTTCAAGCCATGCTCGGTCAGCCGCTTGAACACCTTCGCCAGCTCGTAGTCCACGATCGTCTGCAGGTTCTCTCTCGTCAGCGCCTTGAAGACGATGGTATCGACTAGTCGGTTCAGGAATTCGGGCCTGAAGTGGCGCTCGACTTCCTTCTGGAGAATGTCCTTCATCTTCTCATAGTTGGCTTCGGGATCTTTCTTACCGAAACCGAAGCCGGACTGATTCTTGATCAGGTCGGCGCCGATGTTGCTGGTCATAATGAGAATGACGTTCTTGAAATCGACGCTTCGCCCGAAGCTGTCCGTCAAGCGGCCTTCGTCCATGATCTGCAACAGCATGTTGTAGACGTCCGGATGGGCCTTTTCGATCTCGTCCAGGAGCAGCACGGAATACGGACGGCGTCTGATCCGTTCGGTCAATTGGCCGCCCTCTTCGTAGCCCACGTAACCGGGAGGAGCGCCCACGAGCCGGCTAACGTTGTGCTTCTCCATGAACTCGCTCATGTCCAGCCGGATCAGAGAATTTCGGTCGCTGAACATAAACTCGGCCAGCGCTTGCGCGAGCAGGGTTTTGCCGACGCCGCTGGGTCCGAGGAAGATGAAGCATCCCATCGGACGGTTCGGGTCCTTGAGCCCGCTTCGGCTGCGCCGGACCGACTTGGCGACCGCATTGATCGCTTCATCTTGTGACACGACGGTCTTGTGCAGCTCGCTTTCGAGCTCAAGAAGTCTCTGGGTTTCCTTCTTCTCCAGTTTCGTCAGCGGCACGCCGGTCATGTTACTGACGACTTCGGCGATGATCTCGGTATCGACGACACCCGTCGCCTCTTTGTTTTCGTCGTACCACTCTTTGTGCATTTGCGTCTTTTCGTCCAGAAGCTGCTGGGCCTCGTCTCTGAGCGACGCCGCTCTCTCATAGTCGGCGTTTCGGACGGCTTCGTCCTTTTCCCGGTGCAGCTTCTCGATCTTCTCTTCGATCTTCGTCAGGTCCGGCGGAGGCGTCATGTTCTTCAGCCGGACTCTTGCCCCGGCTTCGTCCACGACGTCAATCGCCTTATCCGGCAGACACCGCCCGGTGATGTAGCGGGTCGATAGCTCCACCGCCTGGAAGAGCGCTTCGTCGGTGAAGCGAACTCTGTGGTGCGCCTCGTAGCGGTCCTGAAGTCCACGCAGAATCTCGAGCGTCTCGTCCTTGGAAGGCGGCTCGACGATGATCGTCTGGAATCGCCTCTCGAGCGCGCCGTCCTTCTCGATATGCTTTCGATACTCGTCCAGGGTCGTCGCGCCAATACACTGGACTTCCCCGCGAGCGAGGGCGGGCTTGAGCACGTTCGAGGCGTCGATCGCACCTTCGGCCCCGCCGGCGCCGACGAGCGTATGAAGCTCATCCACGAACAAGACTACGTTCTTGGCCCGGCGAACCTCGTTAATCACCGCCTTGATTCTCTCTTCGAATTGCCCTCGATATTTCGTTCCGGCGACCATCATCGCCAGATCGAGCACGACGATTCGCTTGCCCTTGAGGATTTCCGGCACCTGCCTGTTGACGATCTGCTGGCTCAGGCCCTCGACGATGGCCGTCTTGCCGACGCCCGCTTCGCCCAGAAGCACCGGGTTGTTCTTCGTCCGCCGACAGAGTATCTGAATCAGTCGCTCGATTTCGCGCTTGCGGCCGATCACTGGATCAAGCTCGCCGTTCTCGGCGAGTTGCGTAAGGTCTCTACCGAAACTGTCCAACGCCGGAGTCTTGCTCTTCGCTTTTCGCCCCACCGTCGGACTCATCTTCATCCCGAGAGCGGACGGCCCCTCTTCGACTCCCGCCCCCAGTAAATTCAAGACCTCCTGGCGGACGTTCTCGAGCTTCAGGCCCAGATTCATCAGCACCTGAGCGGCGATTCCTTCGCTTTCCCGCAGCAGACCCAATAGAATGTGCTCGGTCCCCACGTAGTTGTGGTTCAGCGACCGGGCTTCTTCTATCGCGTACTCGATGACCTTCTTGGCTCGCGGCGTCTGTGGGAGCTTGCCCATCGTGACCATGTCCGGGCCGCTCTTGACGAGCTTCTCCACTTCGAGCCGGAGCTTCTTGATATCGACGTCCAGGTTCTTCAGAACCGTCGCACCAACGCCGCTGCCTTCCTTGACGAGGCCGAGGAGAATATGCTCGGTTCCTATATATTCATGGTTAAAACGCTGAGCTTCCTGGTTGGCCAGCGCCATAACCTTTCGTGCACGGTCTGTAAAACGCTCAAACATCTTTCTCTCCGAAATCTATTACACCAATGAATCCAAGTTTGTTTAACAGTGTTTCTCCACAAGTGCCAACACGATATAATTAAAAGTATCAAGCAATAAACTGCATTATACCACGCTTCTCAAATCTGTCAAATACGCAAAAACTTACCCCCAAATTCTGCTGTCCGGATATGAGATTGTCTATTTTTTATATCCCTCAGGTCGGGCTGATGTTCATTTTCGGACCAACATTTTTCTTCTGTTGCTGTTTTTATCGAC
>JARRQQ010000237.1:0-6579 GCA_037381725.1 Sedimentisphaerales bacterium | reverse complement strand
GGCTCGAGCAGGACCGGTTTTGCCTTCTCTAAAGCGTCGACGAACGCCCCCTTGCCTGCGGCACGGAAGGCGACCTCCTTCGAGTCCACGGGGTGATACTTGCCGTCGTAGATAGAGACGCCGATGTCTTGCATCGGAAAGCCCGCGACGACGCCGTTTTGCATGACCTCGTTGATGCCCTTGAGAACGGCCGGCTCGAACTGACCGGGAATCGAGCCGCCGAAGATGTCCCAGCTAAATTGCAGCGGCGGGTCGGAATTACGCTCGGCCGGCTCGACGCGGAGGTACACCTCGCCGAACTGCCCGGCGCCGCCCGTCTGCTTCTTGTGACGGTAGTGGCCCTCGGCTTTGACCGTGATCGTCTCGCGGTAGGGGATCTTCGGTTCTTTCGTCGTCACCGTCAGCTTGAAGCGGTTTTGCATCTTTTCGAGCGTGACGCGAAGATGCAAATCGCCCAGTCCGTTGACGACCAATTCTTTAGTCTGCTGGTCGCGCGTGGTCTTGAAGCACGGGTCCTCCTCGCACAATCTCTCGAGGGCGATGCTAATCTTCTGCTCGTCGCCCCTCGTAGCCGGTTCGAGCGCCAGCGAGAACATCGGCTCGGGCACGGGGAGCTGGTCGATTTGGCCGGACAGACTGCCGTCATGAACGAAATCACCCATTTTCAGCTCCTCGACCTTGGCGAGGGTGATCATGTCGCCGGCCACACCGGCCTCGACTTGCTCCGTTTCTCCTCCCTGGGCCTTCAAGATATGGCCGGGGCGAATGCCTTTTCTCTCATCGTTGCGCACCAGGTTGGTATCGGATTTGATCGTCCCGCTGAACAGACGGATAGTGGAGTACTTCATGTTAGATCGCGGGTCGAACCCGATGCGGAACACCAGCCCGGCCAGCGGTTCGGCGGGGTCCGCCTTCAACTCTTTGACGTTCTCGCCGTCCTTCAGTTGAGCGGGCTTGGCCTGTTTCGGCGAAGGCGTGCATTTGACGATCATGTCCAAAAGCTCCTGGACGCCGATCTCCCGGCGGACGTCGGTGAAGACGACGGGAATGAGCGTTCCGGCCTTGAGGGCCTCGACGAAGACGGCCGCGATCTTAGCGGCGGGTATCTGCTCGCCGCCCAGGTAGCTTTCCATCAGCTCGTCATTAGCTTCGATCACGCTTTCGATCAGCTCCGTATGGGCTTGGCCCACGTCCATCAACGGAGAATCTCCGGTCTCGTTCTCGATGCAGTCGATCACGGAAGCTTTGTCCGCCGCGGGCAGATTCGCACAGCGGCATTGCGAGCCGAACGTCTCCTGAATATTTTGGATCAGTTCAGAGAAGATGACGTTTTCGGCGTCCATTTTGTTGACGACGATGACGCGGGGCATCCCGGCCTCGGTGGCTAACTGGAACATCTTTCGCGTATTGGTTTCTATCCCGGCCGCCGCACTAATCACAAGGATGGCCGTCTCGGCGGCGGGGATCGCCTTGATCGCCGAGCCGGTAAAGTCAGGATAACCCGGCGTGTCGATGATGTTTATCAGCTTTCCCGCGTGTTTGACGTAAACGGTCGACGACTGGATCGAATGTTGGTGCTCCTTTTCTTCGTCGTAGTAGTCGCACGTACTCGTCTTCTCATCGACGCTTCCGAGCCGGTTCGTCGCGCCGGTTATGTGCAGCATGGCCTCCGCCAGGGAGGTCTTGCCGCTGCTTCCATGCCCCAAAAGAACCACGTTGCGAATATCGCCGGTATCAACCACTTGCAAGTCTCCAGAGATTTTCGATTTACGATTTTCGATTTACGATTGTGACCCGCGCCCGAGCGCCGCTCAATCCCTAAATCATGAGCAATAGATCATAAATCACAAATTGAGCAGAGCAAGGATTTTTTGCGGAAATCTGGAAGATGAGCAATTATTGCTGAAAACCAGCCAGGGCCGCCGCCTCGGACTTGTCGAAGCCGTCCGTGTGCCTCAGCGTCGGAGCACAACCTCAGCGTCCTCTACGAAGTGTGGGGTGGGCGCCACAGGCGGTCCAAGGGGCTCCGGGACAGCGCGGACAACTGACATCCGTGCCCCTCAATCGAAAATCACAAATCATAAATCCAAAATCCCCTACGATCTGAGGATCGGTCCCAGGTCCTCCATTTCCTGCCGTGCGGCTTTCTTCTTGTGCTTGTGTTTTCCCCCTCTTAATGCCTCGATCTTGGCCGTGGCCTTGTCCTGCAAGGCGCCCGGCGCACGACTCTTCTCCAGCATTTCCTCCAAGGTGATCTTGCCGGTGTCATAGAGCCGCCAGAGGTGCTCGTCCAGAAGCTGCATGCCCAGTTTCTTACCCGTCTGGATACTCGAGTCGATACGGTAGGTCTTGTTTTCGCGGATCAGGTTTGCAATAGCGGGCGTCACCACCATAAACTCGTAGGCGGCTACTCGGCCTTTGCCCGCCGCCAGCGGACAGAGGGCTTGACTGAGCACGGCGATCAGGTTACTGCTCAACTGGATACGAATCTGCTCTTGCTGGCTCACGGGAAAAACGTCGATCAATCTTGTAATCGTTCCAGCAGCGCTGGTCGTGTGCACGGTGCTGAAGACCAAGTGGCCCGTCTCAGCGGCTCTTACAGCGGCTTCGATGGTTTCGAGGTCACGCAATTCGCCAACGAGAATCACATCCGGGTCCATTCTCAACACGCGCCTGAGAGCTTCGGCAAAGCTCGGGACATCGACGCCGACCGATCGCTGGTTGATAATGGATTTCCTATGATTGTGATAATATTCGATAGGTTCTTCAATGGTGATAATATGACGATCGAGTTTGTCGTTAATATAGTTAATCATGGTCGCCAGAGTGGTTGTTTTACCGCTTCCGGTCGGTCCTGTCACCAGGAACATTCCTCGGGGTCTACGGCATAGAGCCTGGCATATCTTCGGTAAGCCGATTTCCTCAAAGGTCAATATCTTCGAGGGAATCAGACGCAGAACCAGTGCGACATTACCCTTTTGCCGAAAAATGGAGACGCGGAATCGTCCCTGATCGCCGAAGGCAAAGCCGAAGTCGGTCCCTCCCTCTTCCGACAATTCCTGTTGGTTCTTATCAGGTGTGATAGCGCGCATGAGAGCCGCTGTATCATCGGGTTCGAGCACCTTGGTTTCCAGAGATCTGAGATGGCCGTCGATTCTCAAAACTGGCGGTCGTCCCGTCGTAAGGTGTATATCAGAACCTCCCTGCGAGACGCAGGCCTGCAGTAATCGGTCCATATTCACGGTTGCCATGCACTAGTCCTTCCATTCGCGACTTATGACTTATGATTTATGATTGGGGCTCACGCCGCCGCAACAGCCAGAATCGTATATCGGAAATCATCAATCGAAAATCAATCAATGGTTGCCCCTTCTGTCTGTGTGATTCTGACCACCTCGGCGGGGGTGGTTACCCCTTTGAATACTTTCATGATTCCATCGTACATCAATGTTCTCATTCCGCCGGCTTTGGCAGCTCTTCGCAGCTCCGTCGTCGGCGCTTTGGAGAAGGCCAACTCACGAATCTCGTTGTTCATCTCGAACATCTCGAAGATAGCGATTCGGCCTTTGTAGCCTGTCTTCTGGCACTGACTACACCCGGCGCCCTTGTAGACGGGCTTCTTGTTCAGATCCTCCGGATTGATGCCCAACGCTCGCAAATGCTCCAGGTTCGGGTTCTCGTCGATCGTTTTGCATTTCTTGCAGATGACGCGGACGAGACGCTGTGCCATGATCGCCTGGATCGAGCTGGCCACAAGGAACGGCTTAACGCCCATGTCGATCAGTCGCGTGATCGCGCTGGGGGCGTCGTTCGTGTGCAGCGTGCTGAACACCAGGTGCCCCGTGAGGGCCGCCTGAATGGCAATATCCGCCACGACGCCGTCTCGAATCTCGCCGACGAGAATGATATTCGGGGCTTGTCGCAACATGGCCCGGAGAATTTTGTCAAAACTCAGACCAATCTCTTCTTTGACCTGGCACTGGTTCATCCCGGCGAAGTTGTATTCCACCGGGTCCTCCGCAGTAATGATCTTCTTGTCGGGCTTGTTCAACTCCTGGAGCGCCGCGTACAGCGTCGTTGTCTTGCCGCTACCCGTCGGGCCCGTGACCAGAAAGATGCCGTTCGGCCTCTTGATGATCTGCTGGAACTGCTCGTAGTTATCCTGCTCGAAGCCCAGCGATTCGATACCGATATTCACCGCGTCCGGGCGCAGAATTCGCAGTACGACGCTGGGGCCGTGGTTGCCCGGCAGCGAAGAGACACGGAAGTCGATGTCTTGGCCGCCGATCTCACGCTTAATACGTCCATCCTGCGGCAACCTCTTCTCCGCAATGTCCATGCCCGAGAGAATCTTGAATCGGGTAATCAGCGAGGCCTGCATGCCCTTCGGAATGCTGTCTCGTTCTATACAGACGCCGTCAATTCGGTATCGCAACCGGACCCGATCCGCCATCGGCTCAATGTGAATATCGCTGGCTCGCATGTAGTAGGCGTTGTCGATAATCAGGTTCACCAGTCTGATGATCGGCGCGTCATCGTCGACACCCGCGCCTTGGGCGCGAAGCGCTTCGGCCTGAAGCTCGTGGCCGACTTCGGCAAGCTCGGCGGCTGTCGCGTCAATACTGTGCCTGAGCCGGTCGTCTTCCTCTTTTCTGGTTTGATCGAAGGAATCTTCGATGTAGGTGCGAATCTTCGTCGGATTGGCAATATAGCATTGCGGGTCGGTGTTCAGGCGGAAGCGAATGGCGTCCATCATCTCCAGGTCGGTCGGATCGCTGATGATCAGTTTGAGCCTGCCGTTGTTCATCTCCATCGGGATGACGTTGTGTTTCTTGACGAGCTCTTCCGGAATGACCTTGGCGGCCTCCGGCGAGATGGATGTGGTGTCCAGATCAACGTACTCCAGCCCGAACTGCTTGGCGATGCATTTGGCCAAAGCATCTTCGGCGAGCAGACCCTGTTCGACGAGTATCTCACCCAGGCGCTTGTGATTGCTCTTCGAGGCTTTGATCGCCTTGATCAGAGCTTCCTTCTCCACAAGACCGGCTTTGTAGATGATTTCGCCTAGATGCCTGCGCTGTTTTGCCATAGTCTCCTCAAAGAACCTGATATATCAGCACGACTATTATACCATCTGCGCCGGGGTTAGTCAAATGCTCAATCTCAGCCGGAGCATATTCAACGCAGTTTGTGCCGCTCGCAGTCGTATAACCGGCCTGTCATGGGAAAAAATGTAACGTCTCGTCTGGCTTTCCGTACCGATGTTTACACTGATATATACCAAGCCGACGGGTTTTTGTTCGGTCCCGCCGGCCGGCCCGGCTATGCCGGTTATGCCTATAGCAAAGTCTGTACCAGCCTTCTTGCTTGCTCCTCGGGCCATGGATTCGGCCACTTGCTCGCTCACGGCGCCATATTCGGCGATCAGCCGGGCTGGCACGCCCAGTTCGCGGGTCTTGGCCTCGTTGCTGTACGTGACCCAGCCACAACGGAAGTAGCCGCTCGCTCCGGGCACGTCCGTCAGCATCTTCGCTAACAGCCCGCCCGTGCAGGATTCGGCTACCGCGAGACTCTGGCCGCGCCGGGCCAGCTCCTCCCCGACGACCTCGGCCAGGGTCTGGTCCGCCGTGCCGAAAACCAGTTCGCCGAGAAGGTTTCGCAGGGCGGTTTCATCCTCCTGGGCCATGTGCCCGGCGGTCTCCTCGTTCTTGGCCTGTGCGATGATGTGTAGTGTAATGACGCCGGACGAAACGGTGCAGTTGATCAGCGGATTTCTGCCTCGCTGCATCATGGTTCCGAGCCTCTCGGCGATGGTCGATTCACCCGCCCCGAAGCACTTCAGCCGCTTGACCACCACGGCCTGGCCGCCGGCGAATCGCCGCAACTCCGGCAGAACCGATTCGGCGAGCATCCGCTTCATTTCCATCGGCACGCCGGGCAGGGCGAAGAACCATTTGCCACGAGATTCGGCCCAAATCCCAGGCGCGGTCCCGATATTTGCCAGGGCCTTGGCCCCGGCGGGGATGCAGGCTTGAATCTTATTCTTGGCGGGCATCGGCCGGTCCTGGCTGACGAAGAAACTCTGTACCTTTTTCAGCAGATCGTCCCGCAATTGCAACTCGACGCCGAGGAATTTTGCCAACGCCTGGCGTGTTAAATCATCGTCCGTCGGTCCCAGCCCGCCCGTTGCGACAATGATGTCAGCGTCGGCGCTCGCCAAATCGAACCCCCGCGCGATCGCGTCGATCTCATCTTCGACCACATAGGTGCTAACGACGGGAATTCCCGCTGAAAGTACCTTGGCGCTCAAATACGTAGCGTTTGAATTGACCGTCTGGCCGTTCAGGAGTTCGTTGCCGATACTGATAAGGCTTGCCTTTTTCATAGAGCGGTCGGGAGGGTGGGTGAACTTGCTATGCGCGCCCTAGCTGATTCAATAGCTTGTTGTAATCAGAATGAGAACCGATCCAAAACCAAATGATCTCGTCTTTCTGTTGTATCCCCACGGCTCGGTAATCTTGAGTAATGCGGACTGAATAAATCGGTTCCGACGAGTGAATACGCTTGTAATGTAGACCA
>JARRQQ010000236.1:0-11215 GCA_037381725.1 Sedimentisphaerales bacterium | reverse complement strand
TGCTGTTCCATCTCCATGCTGTCTTCCCTAAAATAAAAGCCAGAGAGTTCTGTATAATTGAAGGTTAGACAAAAACCGTGATGTCATGCTCTTTACTACCGCTTGCTCAGAACCTCCTTCTCGTAGGCTTTGACGTCGCCCAGCCAGGCTTCACCCGCCGGGGTTTCCATTTTCGTGCAATAGTAATCCCAGACGGCGCCGAAAGGCAGCGTCTTGCACTCTTCCAACATCGCCAGGCGGGCGGTATAGTCACCGCCTCGCTCCATCTCCAAGAGTTTGTCCGAAGGCTCCAGCAGGGCGATCAAGAGGGCCTTTATCATGCAGCGGGTCCCGATCACCCACGCGGCGATCCGGTTGATGCTCGCGTCGAAGAAGTCCAAGCCGATGTGCACTCGTTGGAGATAATCGCCGCGAACGATCTGCCCGGCGATAGCTCGCAGCTCATCGGAGAGAATCACCACGTGGTCGCTGTCCCAACGCACGCCCCGGCTGACGTGAAGCAGAATCTCGTCGAGGAAGGTCAAGACCGAGCATATTTTATCGGAGACGACTTCGGTCGGATGGAAATGTCCCGTGTCCAGGCAAAGCAGCGTTTTGTTCTGGATCGCGTAGCCCAAATAGAACTCGTGCGAGCCGACGACGTAGCTTTCCGAGCCGATACCGAACAGCTTGCTTTCCACGCAGTCGAGAAGGTGGTCGTGGTCAATCGGTTCGATGAATATTTCGTCAAGCGACTTCTTCAATCGCTCGCGAGGCCCTTTGCGGTCCACGGGAATATCTTTGGAGCCGTCCGGAATCCAGAGATTGGTCACGCAGGGTGTGCCCAATTCTTCTCCCATTGCGGCTCCGATCTTTCGACAGACGATGCCGTGCTCGACCCAGAATTTGCGTATCCCTTCGTCGGCGCTGGAGAGTGTGAAACCGCTCTCGGCCTTCGGATGCGAGAAGAACGTCCCGTTGAAGTCCATCCCCAGGCCGTTTGTCTTGGCCCAGTCGATCCACGTGGTGAAGTGCTCGGGCTCGAGCTCATTGCGTTCGACTTTGCCTTTGGCCTCGGCGTACATCGCGTGTAGATTTAGCCGGTGCTTGCCGGGGATCAAGCTCAACGCTTTTTCCAGGTCGGCCCGCAACTCATCAGCGGTCCTTGCCTTGCCCGGATAAGTGCCGGTGGCCATGATGCCGCCGCCGCTGAGACCTTCGTCGCCGCGCTCGAAGCCGCCAACGTCGTCACCCTGCCAGCAATGCAGTGAAATGGCGATCTTGCTCAGCCATTCCATCGCCTTGTCGCAATCCACGCCCAGCTCGGCATAACGCTGGCGCGCCAACTCGTACGATTTTTCGATTGTTTTCAAATCGCTCATGTCCCGATCTTTCTATGAATCACTGTACGTTTCGAGGAGTTTTTGCTCGGCGCCCTTCGTCCACAGCCCGTCATTGAGGAGCTTAGCCACTTTGGGCATCTTCTCGTCCATCTCTTCGAGGCGGACCAACCCCAGGTTCCGACAGGCCGGATAGACGATGATCTTGCCGGCTATTAGACGGTTCTCGACCGCTCGGATTCCGTCCGTTGCGCCTTCAAGCCCCGATACGGCGGCGACGCTGACGTTAGTGTCGAGCCGCCCGGATTCAACTTTAGTTAGCATGCGCTTCATATCGTCCAGTGTCGAGCCGCTAGTCCCGATGAAGTACAGCCGCTTGGCTATATAGGCATCCAAGTCGATTTGCCCCGTGACCGTTGCCGGTATGCCGGCGAAGATGTTGATCAGTCCTCGTTCAGCCGCCCCGTGCACCGCTGCGGCCACCAGAGCCGGGACGGGGGCCATCAGGGCCGTGTAATCGAATGCCTCGGCAGTCTGTTCTTTCGTTGGATTGTAAGGCTTGTATTCTACCGCGTTTTTTTGGGCCAAAGGCGCGGCGATTTTCGACAGCGCAGCCAACCGGCCGTCGTCCACGTCGCTGGCAAAAACGCTCACGTCTTCGACGCCCTGGCAGATGTTGCGAATCACGTGCATCATTCCCATCGGTCCGCCCGCGCCGATCACGTTGATCTTGTCGCCCGGGCGAATTTCGTCCGTCTCCGGGATGATTTCCATCGACTCGGCGGGATTCGAGCCTATCGTGCCGATGATGCGAATACCGCCGTAATGAATTCGGCCGACAGTCGCCGTGACGGGCCGTCCGAATTTACCGCCGCAGAGGACAATATTCAAAAGTCCTCTGCCGGCTATTTTGCCGAACAGAGCTTCGACAACTTCCGGCGCGGAACCAAAGTAAATCACATCATCAAAGCCGGCGTCGGCTAGGCCCTCTACGTTAGCAACTGCCTCGATTTCGATGTCGAATTCATCCGTCGGTGGAGTTTTTGATATCCGCGTTATCCGGCCCGGCTTGCCGAAGCGAGCGAACAGGTCCCGAAAGGTCTCTTCGGTTATTTGAGTATCCGCCACGACAAGCATGTGGCCATTCGCTTTGATCCCCGTGCGCTCCGTCGAGACATAGGCATCCTCGACGCACGCCCACGGCTCCACGAGCGCTACCGCCGAGCCGGAAAGCTCCTCGCCCACGGGCAGGAGCATCGAATCCCCATCCGGCGACGTGATGACCCTCTCGTCCATCAGCACGTATTCGGCCAGGGCGCCCTCGAAGTTGTATCCGAACGCTCCGTTGGAGGTGGCGGTTCGCAGCCAGCGGTAATCCGTCTGCACGAGGAAACGCTCGCCGGATTTGGCAAGCCTGACCGCCGGTCCAGCTTCTTCAACCCTGACAACCACCTCGTGGCCCGGCACCGTCGGCGCCTGCCCGGGGACGTAGCTGGGGACTTCCTTGAGGACGTCCGGATCGATGCCGGAGAGGACCGGACCTTTGCGGACGTGCGAGGAGAACTGCTTGAGCAGTTTCAAATCGGAAAAGCATAGTCCCACGGCTTCTACGCGGCATAGAATTTGATACGGGCCGGGCCGAGGAACGTTTTTGGATCGATTCAAAACAAGCTCGTCAGGCCCGACCAACTGTACGGCATATTGTGTTTCAGGTAACTCCGTCATTGCAATTATCTTCCCCTTGTCCTTGCGAGCAAAGCGAAGCAATCTCAAACGTAGCGATTGAGATTGCCGCGGCTTGCTCTGCAAGCCTCGCAATAACAGGCGCTATTAGTTTCTAATTGTATCCAGTATCTCATTCGGTGTTACGCTATCCGTGAGCCTACTCAGCTCATCTTCGTGCTCCGGCTGGAGCGAACGTCCGACCTGCTCGAAGAACCGGTTCTTCTCGGCGGCGTTCTCGAAGCTCTTGGCTGCCCACGTGCTGGTATATCCCAGCCCGCATTTCCGCTGGAGCACGGCGTGGGCATAGATAATGTGCGCACCTTTTGAGAAGGCGGGCAACAACGACTTCAGCTCTTCAGTGTCAAAGTCGTCCACGAACTTCTGGCCCGGGCTGTTCATCTCCGTGCCCATCACTACGGGAAGGTTCAGCTTCTCGGCTAATTCCACGACCTGATAGAGGTTGTTCAACTTTTCGCTTGGTGAGCCGGGTGTATAGTTGCGGTCCGGGATGACATTGATCGCCGCCGCTCCGGTGCTCATCGCGACCTCGAGCAATTCCTCGATGGCCTTCTCGCCGTCACTCGTTCCGTCCAGCCACGTATGGACGGGGATGCCGCCGGCTTCGAGGATGAAGCGATTCGTATCGGCCATCTTGGGGAACGAACCTCTGTCCGGCTGCACATATCCGACGCCGCCCCGTTTCATTGTTTTGGCCCGAATCGCATTGAGCAAATCCTTGCCTTCGGGCAATCGCGAAGCCTCGATGGCCACACCCAGTTTTTCAGACCAGAATTTGGCTAGTTCTTCAGCTTGCCCGATGATTTCAGCGGCTTTGCGGGCGTAGGCCAGACACATGTGACGCTCTGTGGCATTGCCCGCGGGCGTCAAAGTACACACGTCCTTCTCGTAGTCAAGTGTCACCGGCTGAAGGTGTTTGTTCACCCGGCCCATTAGATCCCGATTTCTCTGCTGGGCCGTTCGGCGAAGAGCTAACAGAAATTCCTTTGGCTCACCTTTTAACTCGGCACGTGGAAATCCGACGCCCATGTGGTACGATATGCCCGGCTCGCCCGGCGAGTTAATCACCCGCTCGGCGAATTCGGGAACGAAGACGCGTGTCTCAAGTCCCGCGCTGCCCTTCAAGCCGAGCAGCTTACACGCATCCAAAAACTCATCCAAAGCGTCGAGCACGTCAAAATCGACGACCCCCGCCACGGCCAGGCCCCTCTTACGCGCCAGCCAGGCGAATTTGCTCGGCGAATAACCGTAGGTGTTGTAAGAAAAGAACGTGTGGCAATGAAGATTCACTGCCTCGCCCGGTGGGGGCAGCTCGATCCGGCCGGCCCGGGCCTCTTCCCACAACGTCAACAGAGCATTCTTTCTCCGGCTTGCATCAAAACTATCCAGTTCGTGTTCGAGCTTCTCGATCAACACGTATTCCTCATCTCATTTTCTTTCGGTTCTCTCGTACTGCTCCGCCCACAGTGACGTTTGCTGAGTCTCGTATCCCTTGAGCTCGCATGAGTTGCGGAGGATATTTCTCGCCTCGGCGAGCGTCTTGATCTGCCCCGTTGCCTTGGCTTGCATCAGGATATTGCCGCTGGCTGTCGCTTCGATAGGCCCGGTGATGACCTTCTTGCCGAGCGCGTCGGCGGTGAATTGGCAGAGCAACTCGTTCTGTATTCCTCCGCCGACGATATGCAGAACGTCGATCTTCTTGCCGGCGACGTCTTCCACGGCTTCCATGATCGAGCGGTACTTCAGGGCGAGGCTCTCTAGCACGGTCCTTATCATCTGCCCCTTGTCATCGATGGGCTTCTGGCCCGTTTCAGCCAAATAGTCATTGATTCGCCTCGGCATCTCGCCCGGTGCCAGAAATTCACTGTGATCGACATCAATGTGGTGTGTGAATGGCTCGGCCTTCTGGGCCATCGCCGTCAGCTCGCCATAAGACAAATCCGTCCCCTCACGTTGCCATTGTCTCCTGCATTCCTGAACGGGCCACAGCCCCATGATGTTCTTCAGTAGCCGGATCGTATTCTCTACACCGCCCTCGTTCGTGAATTCGTAGGCGAAGGTCTTGTCGTTGATAATCGCTTGCGGCACTTCAATGCCCATCAGGCTCCAAGTTCCGGATGACAGATACGCCCAATCGACGTCGCCGACTGCCGGCACGGCCACGACCGCTGAAGCGGTGTCGTGGGAGCCGATGGCGATCACGGGGATGCGTTCGCAGCCGATTTCTTCGGCGACTTGGGCTGTCAACGGACCGACAACCGTCCCGGATTCGACGATCTCAGGCATGATGTCCATCGGCAAAGACAGCTTATCCAGAATTTCCTTCGACCACTTTCCGGTCCGCATGTCCATGAACTGAGAGGTGCTGGCTAAGCTGTATTCGGCGAAGACCTTACCGCAAAGGAAATAGCTGAAAAGATCGGCAATGAAAACTAGGCTCTTCGTCTTAGCCAGAGTCGCCGGGTCGCTAAGCCGCATGGCAAGTAATTGATAGACACTGTTGAAGGGAAGGAATTGCAAGCCCGTGTTTTCATAAATTTCGCGTTTACTTATCCGCTCGAACGCTTTGTCCGTCATACCGACGTTCCGACTGTCACGGTAATGATAGGGGTTTTCGATCAGCTTGCCATCGGCGTCGAGCAGACCGAAATCGACGCCCCAGCTATCGACGCCAATGCCTGAGACCCGGGTGCCCGCGGCCTTGGCCGCCTTGCCGATACCGACCTTGATCTCGGCCAGCAGCCGGCCGAAATCCCAGCGAAGCGAGCCATTCTGCTCGATGGGCCCATTGCCGAAACGATGAATTTCCTCGAGAACGACCTTATCCATTGAGACCGTGCCAAGCATCACGCGCCCACTTTCGGCGCCGAGATCCACAGCAATGTACTTCCTCACTTCTGTCATCTTCAACTCCTGAACAGCGGTTTGGTCATAGCAGCAGATTTATAACGCGGATTCCGTCCCATTGCAAACCCAAAAAGCGAGCCGTCAAGAGGCAATGTGCAGACAGGGAAGTGGGGCGTGCAGATATATGATCTGCAATGTGAGAGGTTCTACTGAAACGGAGGGTCTTAGTTCGGTTGGAATCGCATCTTGGCCTGCCCGACGAGGTAGAAGCTGCCGGTAATGCAGATCAGGTCTTCCCTGCTGACGGCACTCTTGGCCAGTTGCAGGGCCGGTCCCAGACTGACGGCCGTCTGGCACATCTTGCCGCAAATCTCCGTGTACATTTCGGCAAGGTCTTCCGGAGACATGGCCTTGACGGAATTGCTTCGCGTGAAGATCACTTTGTCTGCCCCGTACTGGAGCATTTCGAGCATCCCCCTGACGTCTTTGTCGCTGTTGCTTCTGGTTGTCGATGACGTAGCCGAAGGACTTGAGCTTGTCCAGCATCGCCAGAGCCAGGCCGCAATTGATGGCCTGATGCTTGCCGTACAGCGGAACCCGCAGGTGCTCGAATCGGCTCGTCGGCGTGGTCAGGCAGATTCGCGTGTGCGGCCCGTGCTCCCGGGACGTCTCGAACCGGTGCGAGAAGTCGATATCCGTCCCGGTCACGCTCAGCGGCGCGTCCATGGACATGGCCTGCATTCTGAGGACCTGCATTGCCGCCGGCTCTTGCTGGACGGTAATCGTCGGGACACCTCGCTTGAAAATGCCCGCTTTCTCCTCCGCGATCTGATCGATCGTCGTGCCAAGCTGCTGCTGATGGTCGATACTTAGGCTGGTGATGCCGACCACTTTGGGCTGGATCACGTTCGTACTGTCTAGCCTGCCCCCCAGGCCGGTCTCGATGATCGCGATATCCACCGCCTTATCGACGAAATACATAAACGCCAATGCGGTCATGATCTCGAAGAAGGTGGGAGGATCGGTCTTTGACATCTTCTCGACCGGCGCGTGGACGCGGTTGATCAGATCGCGCATCTCCATCTCGGTGACCATTTCCGCGTTGACTGCGATGCGCTCGTGCAGGTGCACGACGTGGGGCGACGTGTACAGACCCACGGTATAGTTGTTCGCTTCGAGCATCCTGGCCAGCATCGTGGCGGTCGAACCCTTGCCCTTCGTGCCGCCTATGTGGACCATGTGGACCTTCTGATGGGGGTTGCCCAGCAAGGACAACAGTCTCTCCATCCTGCCAAGATTGAACGTACTGACGTTGTACCGAAGGCGCGTCTGCTTTTCGTAATCCGTCCTCTGGAGCAGGTAAGCAATGGCCTGCTGGTAGGTGCGAAAGACCCTTTTACCTTTGACTCTGGCGACCTTGGAGGAGGACTTGTTCTGTCGTTTCTTTCCGGTTGTTTTCACAGGTCTTACCATCAACGCATGTAATATAGCACGTCCGGACCCGCTCGTCAATATTGCTTTTGGCGAAAAGGCAAGTCCGTGCCTCTCGGATAATGACATAAAGCTCATTAAATAAGAGGCTTATATCAAATATACCCTCTGTCTTTATCCTAGCGATATGTCTGTTACTAATCAGTTGTTCTTAACATATAATCACTTTCTCTTATAGAATGGCCTCCGACTGGCCGTTCCTTGTTCGTCGCCGGAATGTAGCGCCGAAGTAAGTCAGACCCTCGACCCCGCGCGTTTGTAGGAAGTGGGCGGTTTGTAGGGACGCCGTAAGGCGTTCCCACGTCGCAAGAATGCCCTCACGGGCACACTACGAACCGGATGGCTTCGATCTTCGTGGTTCCATGTGGCCAAACCAGCCTCCCCTTCGTATAATGGCTGGCGTGGATACAGCGATACTCAAGCGAACGTACCTTTCTGCCAGGAAGGCGGGAGGCTTTGCTTTGCAGGGGGTGAACCAGCTTCTCTGGCCCGCTGTGTGCTCGATTTGCCGGCAAAGTATCAGCGAGACGGACCAGGGTCTCTGCCAGGATTGCTGGGACGGGCTTCTGGCGACGGGCGGGGCCGATTATTGCCGCCGTTGCGGGCGGGACGCTACCCCCTACGGCATCGTGGCGGGTGCCTGTCCCGATTGCCAGGGCAAGGACATATACTTCGACCGCATAGCCAGGGCGGGCGTTTACGACCAGAGCTTGCGAGCGATGATCCTGGCTTTCAAGAACGGGAGGACGGAACTTGCTGCTGTTTTGGCTTTCTTGGCCAATTCTGCGCTGCAAACGAGCGATTTTCGCCGCGACGTGGAGCTTTTCGTCCCGGTTCCGCTGCATTGGTCCAGGCGCCTTCACCGGGGCTACAACCAGTCGCACGTCCTGGCCCGCAAGCTGAAGCACGCCACTGCCAGAATCAACACCGACCTTGTACGAATCCGCCGGACCACCGCACAGCCGACGATGACCAGCTTTGCGGCGCGGGCCAGGAACGTCGCCGGGGCATTCGCCGTGCGAAAGGGGCATCGTTTCGCCAGCCGGAGAGTTTGTCTGGTGGACGACATCAAGACGAGCGGTGCGACGTTGAATGAGTGCGCGTCAGTGCTGAAACAAGCCGGCGCCGCTCAGGTTTTTGCGCTGGTGCTGGCGGTCGCCGGGCAGAAGACCGGTTAGTCGGAATGTACGAATAAGGACTTGATCATGACTGAAATGAAGCGATTTGCAGCTCTGCAAGCAATGATTCTCGCGTTTGCCGGCGTTGCGGCTCGCGCGGACTGGCTCGTCACGCCCGTTGAGCAGCCCGTTCGCATCGAAAAGCGCCTCGATGGCAAGGAAATCATTTTGAACAACGGACTCATCAGCCGGACTTTTCGCCTCCGGCCCAACGCGGCCACAGTCGCTTACGACAATCTGACGACGGGTGAATCCGTCATTCGAGGTGTCAAACCTGAGGCTATTGTCGAACTCGACGGGAAGAAATATGAAGTCGGCGGCATGGAGGGACAGGTTGAGTACGCCTATCTGCAGCCTGAATGGCTCGATTCGATGACCGATAATCCCGATGCCTTCCAGTTTACGAGTATGGAGACCGGCCCGACGAAGGAACGCTTTGCCTGGAAACGGAAACCCTACTCGGCTGATTTGCCCTGGCCTCCGCCCGGAAAATCTCTAACGTTGCATTTCAAACCGCCGGATGGCAAGCTTGAAGGCTTGACCCTTTCGATCCATTATGAGATGTATCAGGGCGTTCCGCTGCTGGCGAAGTGGCTGACTATCCGCAACGGCCGGGACGAGCCGGTCAGACTCAACACGTTCACGAGTGAGATTCTGGCGGCGGTCGAGTATGAGTCGCGCGTCGAGCAGGCCGAACGGTGGGAGTATCCGAATATTCACGTCGAGAGCGATTGTGCCTTTCACGGAGGTGACCCGACCAGCGCCAACAAGACGACCTATTGGGTTGCTGACCCGCAATACAGCACGCAAATTAACTATCTGCGCACCGCGCCCGTGATGCTGGAAAGCCGTCCGCCGCTCGGCCCTGATGTGGACATCGAGCCCGACGGTGTGTTTGAATCATTTCGCACATTCGAGTTGATCTACGACAGCACCGAGCGCGAACGCAAAGGCCTGGCGCTACGACGAATGTACCGGACCATCGCCCCGTGGGCCACGGAAAACCCGATCATCATGCACGTCCGCTACGCCGATCCGAAATCGGTCCGCTTGGCCATCGACCAATGCGCCCAGGTCGGCTTCGAGATGGTCATCATGACCTTCGGGAGCGGCTTCAACATGGAGAACACCGACCCGAACTACATGGCACAGATCAAGGGACTAGTCGATTACGCCCACAGTAAGGGCATCGAGCTTGGCGGCTATTCACTACTGGCCAGCCGCCGGATAAGCGACCAGGACGACGTCATCAACCCGGAGACGGGCAAGCCCGGCGGGGCGATCTTCGGCAATTCACCGTGCTTAGGCAGCCGGTGGGGTATCGAGTACTTCTCAAAGATCAAGACGTTCGTCGAACAGACGGGCCTCGACCTGATCGAACATGATGGATCATATCCCGGTGACGTGTGCGCCTCGACCCGCCATCCGGGGCATCGCGGGCTGAACGATTCGCAATGGACGCAGTGGAAGACGATTACGGATTTTTACAAGTGGTGCCGGGGCAGAGGTGTTTACCTGAACGTGCCGGACTGGTATTTCCTCAGCGGCTCGAACAAGACGGCGATGGGCTACCGCGAGACCAACTGGTCGTTGCCGCGTGAGAGGCAGGTTATTCTCGGGCGGCAGAACATCTTCGATGGCACGTGGACCAAATCGCCGAGCATGGGCTGGATGTTCGTCCCGTTAGTCCAGTACCACGGCGGCGGCGCAGCGGCTACGCTCGAACCTCTCTCGGAACACCTCGACGCTTACGGCGCGCACTTAGCTCAGAACTTCGGCTCGGGCGTCCAGGCGTGCTACCGCGGCCCGCGCCTGTACGACACGGACGAGACCAAAACGCTGGTCAAGAAATGGGTGGACTTCTACAAAAAATACCGGGACATCCTGGATTCCGACATTATCCATGTGCGCCGGCCTGACGGTCGCGACGTTGACTGTATCCTCCACGTCAATCCGCGCCTGAAACACAAAGGCTTGGCAATGATCTATAACCCGCTGAGCCACACCGTCACAAGACAACTGAAGCTCCCTCTATACTATACCGGATTGACCAAGATAGCGCACATCCGCGAGCAAGAGGGCGAGACAAAGCAATACGAGTTGGGTCGAGAATACAACGTCGAAGTCCCAGTCACCCTCGCCGCCCGCTCCGTCACTTGGTTCATCATAGAGAAATGACGGATCACGGCGCACCTTCGAGGCGGTCGGCGATCCAGACCTTAATGATGGATTGCCGAGGCACACCCAGCCTTCTTGCTTCCCTGTCCAGCCGTTGGATCATCCACAAAGGGAAATCCACATTGACCCTCTTGTGTTTCTGCTCGGGTCTCCTGGCCTTTGTCATATCAAGATACTTGGAAATGTCTTCACCGCGATCAAACCGCTTGTCAAATTCACGAGCTTTCATAAATATCAACCTCTTCTTTTCCTGAACGCCGAAC
This sequence comes from Sedimentisphaerales bacterium, assembly GCA_037381725.1. Classification (GTDB taxonomy): domain Bacteria; phylum Planctomycetota; class Phycisphaerae; order Sedimentisphaerales; family Anaerobacaceae; genus JAFGTG01. The sequence continues at coordinate 196 of JARRQQ010000236.1, read as the reverse complement.
AGATATGATTCTTATCTTGTCAACTCGGTAGCTGACCACCGCCGACCAGCATTTGTTGGAGATTTTTCCTATGACCAGGAATCTTGGCTCGTCACTGGTTCTTGCTGGAATCTCGACGAAATCAGGGTCATCCCAGAGCTTCTGGGCTTCATCGAAGTCAATTCCATGTTTCACCCTATTGCTTTCACTCTTGTTG
>JARRQQ010000235.1:0-8032 GCA_037381725.1 Sedimentisphaerales bacterium | reverse complement strand
GATAAATGACGCCATCCACGGCGATGACGCCGTTGCTGGTTTTTCCAGGTGTGTGCGACTGGCTGGAAAGCGGCTCGACGCCGCCCCAGACATTGACGGCCTTCCACGACTGCGGAACACCCAGGAGGCGGGCCACGCCGAGGCTCGCCCGGCCGCGGGAGTTCGTGCCCCCAAACCCTCCGCCGTCTCCCCAGGCAACATAGATATTGCCGTCCGAAGCTGTGGTGTACCCGAATTGGTCGCTTCCGGGCGCGGCTTTTACCAGGGTGGACCGGTCGAAGCTAATGCCCGCAATGATCTTGCTGTGCGGGTACGGGGCGTCACTGCCCAGCGCGACGGCACAAGTTTCGAGGCAAAACAAAAATGACAGGCCTATCCGGATCAATTTCATGTTTAGCGCCCTCCGTTGCCCGTAGTCGTCGGGAATACCAGGGGAATACTATGGACCATCACATTGACGGACGACGAGTCGTCATTCAACAATCGTCAAAGACACCTTCACGCGTGGCATTTGCCGGCGTGCTCCGGCGTATTGGACCCGGCTGACTGGCCTTCGGTCAGCTCGTAGGTGTCGTTGGCAATCGCGACCTGCTCGTTCGTGGGAATGACGAGTACCTTGACGTCGCTGTCCTCGGTGCTTATGGCCGCCTCTTTTGCAACCGCCGCTTCGTTGGCCTTGCGATCAAGCTCCAATCCGATCTGGCTGACGGCGTTGCATATCTTCTCCCGCATGAGCACGGCGTTTTCGCCAATCCCGCCTGTGAACACCACAGCGTCAACCGTATCCAGGACGGCGGCGTACGCGCCGATGTACTTCTTGATCCGGTAGCAGAATACGTCGATGGCCAGCTCCGCGCGCTCGTTGCCCTTATCTGCAGCGGCTTCGAGGTCTCTCATATCGTTCGAGACGCCCGACAGACCGAGCAAACCGCTTTGCTTGTTGCACAGGGTCTTTAGAGTCTTTGCATCGTATCCTTTTTCGCCAAGGTAGAAAAGGATCGCCGGGTCGAGATCGCCGGAGCGCGTTCCCATCGGCACGCCCTCTAAAGGCGTCAGCCCCATCGAGGTATCGACGGAGTGGCCGTCCTTGACGGCGGTAATCGAGCAGCCGTTGCCGAGGTGGCAGGTGATGGCGTTGATCTCGTATTTGCCCCGGCCCATAAGCTGTGCCGCCCGCCGGGCCACGTATCGGTGCGAGATGCCGTGGAAGCCGTACCGCCGGATGCCGTACTTTTCGTAAAGCTCGTACGGCAAGGCGTACATATAGGCCACCTTGGGGATGGTCGCGTGAAAGGCCGTGTCGAAGCAGGCGACCTGTTTGACGTTCGGCAGATGACGCTGAGCAGCTAATATGCCCTCCAGGTTCGGCGGATTGTGCAACGGAGCGAGGTCGGCGAACTTCTCGATGGACGCGATCACCTTCTCATCGACGATGACGGAGTTGGTGAATTCTTCGCCGCCGTGAACGACCCGGTGGCCGACGGCGCCGATCTCCGACAACTCCTGCAAAACTCCCGCTTCGCCGCTGACGAGCGTTCGGAGGATAAGCTCCATCGCCCCTGCCACGTCCTTGACATCCGCCGCTACCGTGTGGGTCCTGCCCTGATATGAATGGGAAAGCTCGGGGTCCTCCTCGCCGATTCTCTCGACGACGCCCGCCGCGAGAACGTCCGCCTTCGGCATCTCGTAAAGGCGATACTTGACCGATGAGCTGCCCGCGTTGATAACCAATACTTTCATAAGCGATAGTGTCCTTTCAAATAAGGCCTGCCTGTGCCTCACACAACATAGGTCCTATAGAACCCATGAGACCTATGCTACCTTCGTACTTTCCGTCAACTGCCCCAGGGTCAACACCACCGTCGAGACAATGTCCTCCACCGTAGCGCCTCTCGAAAGATCCGTGATCGGCTTGGCGAAACCTTGCATGAACGGCCCGATGGCTTGCGCCCCGGCCATGTACTGTGTGAGCTTATAGGCGATGTTTCCTGAGTTAAGATCGGGGAAGATGAGGACGTTCGCCTGGCCCGCGACGTCGCTGGCGTCTTTGACCTTCTTGGCCGCGACCCTGGGCATGATAGCCGAGTCAGCCTGGAATTCGCCGTCGATAGCCAGATCGGGCTCGCGCTGACGAGTGATTTCCAGGGCCTCGCGGACCTTGTCCACGCTCGGCCCGGAGGCGCTGCCCCGCGTCGAGAACGACAGCAGAGCGACGCGAGGCTCCTGGCCCAGGATTCGCCTGGCGCTCAAAGCGGAAGCCAAGGCGATATCCGCAAGCTCCTCGGCCGTGGGATCGACGTTGACGGCACAGTCGGCGTAGATGAAGGCCTTGTCCTTTTCTCCGAGGAAATTGGGGATCACCATTAGGAAGCAACTCGAAGGCGTGTTAATCCCCGGCGCCAGACCGATGGTCAACACCCCGGCCTGAATGAGCGTCCCCGTCGCGCTGGCGACGCCGCCCACCGCAGCGTCGGCATCGCCGCAGGCCACCATCATACCCCCGTAGAACAACGGCTTGACGACCACGTGCCTCGCCACGGCGACGCTGATGCCGTCTCTTTGCTCGCTGTAGCTTTGCGCATAGGTGTCGAGCTTGTCGCTTTGTTTGGGATTGATCGTCTCGATGCCGTCGAGGTCCACGCCGGCCTTCTCGATAGCCGAAGCGATCTGCTCCGGTTTGCCGAGCACGACCGGGCGGGCGATATGCTCGTCTTCGAGCCTCCGTGCCGCCTGGATGATTCGCTCGTCCCTGCCCTCCGGCAAAACAACCGAGAAGTCCTTTTCCTTCACCTTCTCCCTAAAACTGCCTATGATGTCCATCCTCGGGCCGTCCTTGTTCTCCAAAAGTTCTTTCAAATCTCTTAGTCCTGGTTGCTGCTTTCAAAAAGCTGCAAGCTAACAGAGAGCTTATATGAAAGCAAGAGGATTCCGACTTTTATTCGCGCTCGTGCACGAGACCCGCTCTCAGCGGTCTGTCGCAAGAGCAAGACGAAGTCGGGCGATCACCGGGAAATGATCGGAGGGATAGCGCCCGTCAACGTTGTCGTGGAGGATTTGTGCCGCGAAGACGTGCGCCGCCGGAGGGGCAAACACGTAGTCGATCTTCTGATTGGACCGTTTTCCGCTGAAGCTGTGGAACGTGCCGACGTCCTTAGCATCAGGATGAAGAACGCGAAACGTATCGACCATCGGGACGGGATTCGCAGGCTCGCGTTGCCCCGACCAGGTGAAGCGGGACTTGCCTTTCAAGTACATGACGACTGCGTTGGTCTCACCCACGTTGAAATCGCCCGTCAGCACAAACGGATCCGGATGCTTTCTGTCGCGGATGCGCTGAGTCACCAGGAGCGCACTTCTTTCTCTGGATGGCTGGCAGATGTGGTCCAGGTGGAGATTGAACGCGTAGAATGCCTTGCCGGTCTTTTTCTCGATGAGCCTGGCCCACGTGCAGATTCGTGTGCAGGCATTGCCCCAGGTAATGGAGCCGGGCACCTCCGGCGTATCCGAGAGCCAGAACGTCCCCGAATCATCCACCGTAAAGCGATCATGGTCGTACAAAATCGCCGAGTATTCCCCTTTCGTCTTGCCGTCGTCACGCCCTACGCCGATTAGTCCGAGCTCCGGCGACGCTGCGAGGATCTCGTCGATCTGAAACTTCAGGGCTTCCTGGAGGCCGATCACGTCGCTCTCGTGGTTGTGAATAACATCACAGACCATCTGACGCCGATTCGGCCAGCGATTCTCGCCGTCGTTCGCCGTACCGTAGCGAATATTGAACGTCATGACCCGTACTTCCTGGCTGTTCGCCGCCGAGCCGGCCTCCGCGCCGCTGGCACTCCCGCAGAAAGAGAAACCGCAAAAAGCCAGCAAACCAAAGATGATAGTCAATTGAAAGAATGCCTTCGCCAGTCTGATTCCACTTCTGTCGTTCATTTTGTGTTCCTAATCAACTGTTATCATCACAAGTAAAACGCGGCATGGACAACAACCCCGAGCGCAACAAAAGAGATTGCCACGGCCCTTTGGGCCTCACAACGACAGGTCGTGCCCATTGTCTTTGCGAGCGCAGCGAAGCAATCTCAGAGGTCCCCGTAAAGATCATGTCAATCGCTGTTCATACTATTCATCAACTCTTCTTTGTTCCTCCGAGACCCGGCTTTGATTTGCTTCTCTCTCCGGATGGCGCTCATCCAGTCACTGAACACCTCGTAGTAGACGAGCCTCACGACATTGTATCTTTTCGTGAAGCCTTCGACAAGCTTTTGCTTATGTTCGTACACGCGCCTCTTGAGGTTGTTCGTCACTCCCGTGTACAGGACGGTGTTTGTCCTGTTCGTCATGATGTAAACGCAATATTGCCGTGTGCCCATCTGTTTTGGCCGCAACGATAGAGATTGCCGCGCGATTCTCTGAATCGCTCGCAATGACACGGCGCGGCACGTTGTCATTGCGAGGCCTGATGCCTTTTATCAGGACGTGGCAATCTCAGACCCTGCGGACAACCAGGCGTTGTCTCTGATAATTACAGGCTTTCCTGCTTCTCTTGCTCGGAGAGCGACTCGTTCAGCGAGCCGGAGCGGAAGCCTTGCAGATCGAGAGCGACGAATTTGAAGCCCAGCGATTTCAGTTTTTCGACGACGTGCGAGCGGGTCGGCTCGGTCGTGATTCTCTCGATATCCCTTGGATTCACCTCGATCCGGGCCATCGTGTCGTGGTGGCGAACGCGAAATTCGACAAAGCCCAGTTCCCGGAGGAACGCTTCGGCCTGGTCGATCTGTCTGAGCCGCTGCTCGGTAACCTCCAGCCCATAAGGGATTCGAGACGCCAAGCACGGCGAGGCCGGCTGGTCCGCGGTCGGAAGACCCATCTGCCCGCTCAGTTCGCGGATGTCCTCCTTGCTAAGCTGAGCCTCGGCCAGCGGAGAACGGATGCCGAAGACCTTCATTGCACGATTTCCCGGCCGAAAGTCGTCGAGATCATCGAAGTTCGTGCCAAAGACCACGTGGTGGAAGCCGCGGTGGGAGGCCACGTCAATGAGCGTCTTGCACAGGTGTGATTTGCAGTGGAAGCACCGGTCCGCCTTATTGGCTTTGAAATTCGGATCGCTCAGTTCGTCGGCCTCGACGACCTGCAATTCCACGCCGATGCTCTGCGCGAAGCCAGCCGCCCTGTCAAGTTGATTGCTCGGTTCCGCCGGCCCCGCGCTGATGCACGCCAGAACATTCTCCGCGCCTAAGGTATCGACCGCCGTCTTGAGCAAAAACGTACTATCCACCCCGCCGGAATAGGCCACAACGACGCTATCCAGCTCTTCCAGAACCTTCTTCAGTTTCTCGAATCTTTCGTCAAGCGGTCCAGGCATCAAAGCATCTCATCTAAGATCTCTGCCGCCGATATTACGCATTGCGGGCAGACCTGTTTGAACAAATCTTTCCTCTTCGCCTTCTCGAAGCCTTCCAGTGTGCTGATATTGCACCCGAGAAGCTCCGTGCAGGCGATAGAACCGTGGCGTGCTCTGAACTTCTCGCCGAATTCCGCCGCCATCCGGGCGGTTTTCATCTTGGCGTCGGTATCGTCGGCCCTGGTCCGGCCGTGTTTCAATCCGATGACCATAATCGCGCCCGTCACGGCCCCGCAGGTCTGGTCGAGATGCATCCCCCCGCCGAAGCCATCGCTGATTCTATAGGCTTGCTCCCTGTCCAGGCCAAACCGCTCACAATACGCCCCAAGCACCGCCTGCGAGCATGAAAAACCTTCCCTGAACGTCGCTTCCGCTTTTTCGACATTACCCATATCCAACTACTACGCCTCCGATTCCTCCGGCTCAGCCATTATTCCGTCCTCGATAGACTTTCTCGTAAAGTTCATCACCAAGGTGGCGTCTGGCCCAAAGATGCCAGACTTGTTCTTCGGAAGCCTCAGGGTGGCTCATCCGGATGCCGGCCATGCTGAGCATCTTCCCCATACGATAGGCGCTGAAGATACGCTGTGCCTTTTGGGCTATCGTCATATTCCGATACAGCCGGCACAGGACCTCTTCTGCCTCGGCGGATGTGTCGCGTGCGGTCATAGTGAGAACAAATAATGAGTACTGACACTGCTGCAATCACAAAAAACAGCCGATGGAGGGATTCGGACCCTCAACCCCAGCTTTACGAAAGCTGTGCTCTACCGTTGAGCTACATCGGCGTTTGGTCGGCGATAATACCGATCATCGGCTGGTTTGTAAAGGGGCTTTATCCGTTCGACGAATTGTTTCTGGGCCCGGCATTCTCCCAGCCCCGGAAGACTCCGGCTTTGTGTGGCCACGGTTTCGTGTAGGGGCAACCCCGTGTGGTTGCCCTGCTCTTTGATGGGCAATTCCTTCATTCTTCAAAACGTCCACGTCAGGGTGGCCACGTGGGGCCACCCCTACGCAACGTTTCAGGATTTTCCTCGTCCGTTTGCCAATTGGCAGGATTATTTGCGATATACTGGCGAAAATGAGCCCTGATTCTTGAGGGACAACCCCTTCATTCTTCGGAACGTCCGCATCAGGGCGGCCACATGGGGCCGCCCCTACGGATACAATCCCATGAAAATGGTTCGGCATGACAACATATTCATCTGTCTGTACGTTCGGGAATTTACCGCCCAATTTCCTCCACCAGACCTCTATCATCAATCCAGCCTCGTACAATTGCATCCGGTTTTCTGTTATGTCGCCCAACAAACACAACCGGTTTTGCACGCAGACGGTAACGAAATACCAGCCCTCCTCCGAATAATCGTAGCCGGGCAGGCGTATCGAGCGCCGATGGTGAATGTTGGGGTCGTACTTGCTGGACATGAAATGATTATGCAGGATAGCATCAAATCCGCAAGATTTATCAGGGCGGCCACATGGGGCCGTCCCTACGGCGAACAATTTGGGTGTGCGTTTTGTACTATTCTGGGCTAAAATGGCGCGATTCGTATGGGTCTATTCAAGATAAACAAGGAATTCCAGCCTGCGGGCGATCAGCCGCAAGCGATTGAGCGGCTCGCGGGGGGACTGCGCTCGGGCAGGAAATTCCAGACGCTGATGGGCGTGACCGGCTCGGGCAAGACGTTCACGATGGCCAACGTCATTGCCCAACAAGACCTGCCGACGCTGGTCATCTCCCACAACAAGACGCTGGCCGCCCAGCTTTACGAGGAATTCAAAGAGCTTTTCCCGGAAAACGCCGTCGAGTATTTCGTCAGCTATTACGATTATTACCAGCCGGAGGCGTACATCCCGCAGCGGGATATATACATCGAAAAGGACGCCTCGAAGAATAACGATCTCGACCGGCTCCGGCTTTCCACCACGACCAGCCTTTCCACGAGAAGAGACTGTATCATCGTCGCCTCCGTCTCGTGTATTTTCGGGCTGGGTTCGCCGGAGGACTACAAGGCCAGCGTCGTGGCGATCCGGACCGGCGACCATTGCGAGAGAAACGAGCTGCTCGGCCGATTGGCCGACATCCAATACGCCAGAAACGACATCGACTTCCAGAGGGGCACGTTCCGCGTCCGGGGCGACGTCGTCGAGCTGCATCCTTCCTATGAATCCTTCGCGATTCGCATCGAATTCTTCGGCGACGAAATCGAACAGATCAACTACATCAATCCGATCACCGCCGAAGTCCTTGCGGTCGAGGACCAGGTTTTCATCTATCCCGCCCAGCACTACGTCATGCCCGGCGAGCGGATCGGCTCGGCGGTCGAGGGCATCAAAGCCGAGCTGCATGACCGCCTGGCCGACTTGCGAAGCCAGGGAAAGCTGCTGGAAGCCCAGCGGCTCCAGGCCCGCACGATGTACGATATCGAGATGATCGAAGAGGTCGGCTATTGCAGCGGGATCGAGAACTACGCCCGGCACCTGGCCGGGCTGGCCCCCGGAGCAAGGCCGTATACGCTGATCGACTACTTCCCCAAAGATTTCCTTCTCTTTATCGACGAGTCTCACGCAACCATTCCACAGTTGCGGGCCATGTGGGCTGGCGACCGGCACCGCAAGGAAACCTTG
>JARRQQ010000234.1:0-6591 GCA_037381725.1 Sedimentisphaerales bacterium | reverse complement strand
CCCGGCCCTTCGACGTCCATCAACACCTTAGCCTCGCCGGGCGGATCGTTCTTGTTGTCCCAATTGCTTTGCGGGTCCGGCTCGCCGTTTGGATCGTATTTGCCGTCCGGGCCGATCTTGTGGGTCGAAGTCGCCCTCATACTGCGCCCCTCGTGCGGGCGCGCCAAGTCGGCCAGCAAGTCCGCAAGCGAGACTTGAGCGAGGCACAGACATAAGAAAGAACTCAACGCCAATAACTCACAGGTCCCAGTCATGAAATGGCGACAGCTCCTGGTCATTTGCTCACTTCGTCAATACAATTGTCTCTCGATCGCCTGGGCGTGAATGAGCTCGAATACGGCCTTGACGAATTCGCTATCCAGGCCAAGCTGTTCGCCCCGAACAATGTGGTCCTTTAGCAGGCTCTCCCACCGTTGAAGCTGAAGCACCGTAAGACCGTGCTCCTGCTTGATCTTGCCGATCTCCTCGACCCACTTCATCCTGTCGGCCAGGTCCTGTAATATCCGTCCATCCACGTGGCTGATCTCGGCGCGCAGGCGGGCCATCTTTGACTTCACCTCTTTGTCCGTGACCGCTGCATTACGAGCGTGCAGCCTTTCGAGCAGCTCGATCAGGGTCCCGGGCGTGATTTGCTGTTTGGCGTCGCTCAGCGCATGGTCCGGGTCGATGTGCGTTTCAATCATCAGACCCTCGATACCCAAATCCAACGCCGTCTGAGAGATCGGCTCGATCAGATCACGATGGCCGGAAATGTGACTGGGGTCACAAATCAAGGGCAGATCCGGCAGAAGTCTTTTCAACTCGATAGGAATTCGCCAGTTCGGATCGTTGCGGTATTCCAGTTCCACGTAAGTCGAGAAGCCTCGGTGTATCCCGGCCAGTTTCCGTATTCCCGCGTGGTACAACCTTTCGATCGCGCCAAGCCACAGACCCAGCTCAGCATTGACAGGATTCTTAACGAGGATGGGCACGTCAACGCCCTTTAGCGCATCGGCGATTTCCTGCACCTGGAACGGATTAACCGTCGTCCTCGCCCCGACCCACAGAATGTCCACCCCTTTGTCGAGGCAGCACTCGACGTGTTGCGCGTTGGCCACCTCGGTGGTCGTGAGCAACGAGGTTTCGGCCTTGACCCTCCCGAGCCATTCCAAACCGACGCCACCCACGCCCTCGAAAGAGTTGGGGCGCGTGCGAGGTTTCCAGATGCCCGCACGGAAAACCTTCACGTGGGGACATTTCGTCAATTCTTGCGCCGTCGCAAGGACCTGCTCCTCGGACTCGGCGCTGCACGGCCCGGCAATGACCCACGGAACCTTCTCGAACTTCAACCACGCCGAGATCTCCGACAGACCTCGATTCAGCTTTTTCAGATCCTCAGACATTAGCCACCGATAATTTCATGTTCTCTCCATTCTCGCGCCTGAGATGCCATGTCTCCGGCACCGAACAATCATTCGAAACGTCTTGTTCGAAGATCATAACCTCCATCCGGCAAGATTTCAAGACGGCGAGCGCTCCTTGCCGTCCAGTCCACAAGTCGATAATCCGCGAATGCCCGGAACGAGAGTGTTGGTAATTTCCGATAATTCTGCTATGATAATAGCATGGAAATCGCAAGGGTATATCAACCGTACCTGAATGCCAGCGATCACACTCGTTTGGAGGAATGACGATGTCTCGAAGAAGAGCGTTTACCCTCATAGAATTGCTGGTGGTGATCGCGGTCATCGCCCTGCTGCTGGCAATCCTCCTGCCCGCCTTGAACAGGGCTAAAGAACAAGGCCAGCGAGCCGTCTGCCAATCCAACCTGAAGAATTACACACTCGCGACGTTCATGTATACGGGGGACAACGACGACAAATTCTGCGATCCGCGCAGTTGCTATTTTTCGCAGATGGCCGCCTACCCCGTGGAATCCGGCTTGGCCAGTCCGATCCACTTGCGCTGGTGCAACGGGAATTTGTATCTCAGGAACCACCCGGAATACGCGGGGCCGTTCTTCTCCTATCTGCAGGATGCACGGTCTTTTATCTGCCCGACGTTTTCTCGGATCGCCCACCAGGCTTCCCAAGACCATTTCTATCAAGACGATGCCGCCAACCTCAAGAACTACAGGCCGTGGTACAACTACACCATGAACGGCTATCTGGGCAGCCTGGACAGCGGCGTCAAGAACTCCAGGGTGCTCAAGCTCGCCGAAGTCAAGCACCCCGGACAGACCTATTCCTTCACTGAGGAAAGTGCGCTGGTAGACACGAACTACAACGTCTCCGGGCTGAACGACACCTACATGATCCCAGGCGACGATTCCATGATCGCCGGATGGCTGAGCCAGACCGGCAGCTACCAGCTCATCAAGCCGGGCCCCGACGGCGTCGGTCAGTTCTGGGACGTTATCGCCGGCTTTCACCACGCCCCATCAGGAAATCAGCTTGGCGGAAGGGGTAATTGCGCCTTCCTAGACGGCCACGTTAGCGCTCATTTTCGCGCCGAAACGTTCCCTTTGGCCTGGCCTCACTGATTCTCTCATTTCTCTTGATTTTTTCACAGAATGTGAACTTTTTGCGGAAAAAAGCCGTAGAAGACATACGCTAAACGCACGCAATCGGGACGTGAGTCTAATCCGGCGGGAGAGGGAGTTTTTCGGGCCAAAGCATTGATAAAGGAGAAGCCGATATGGCGACAGACGTCAAGCAAATAGGAGAGCTGGTGCGGGAGAAAAGCGAATTTGTCAGAGCGCTTTTCTCGGAGTTGGACAAGGTCATCGTCGGGCAGCGCTACATGCTCGAACGCATGCTGATCGGCTTGCTCGCTAACGGGCATATTTTGCTGGAAGGCGTGCCGGGCTTGGCCAAAACGATGGCTGTAACGATTCTTTCTCGGACGATCAATGCCGACTTCAAGCGTATCCAGTTCACCCCCGATCTGTTGCCAGCCGATTTGATCGGAACTCAGATTTATCGACAATCGGACGGCGAATTCCAAACCCGAAAAGGTCCGATTTTCGCCAACATTATCCTGGCGGACGAGATCAACCGCGCTCCGGCCAAAGTGCAAAGCGCCTTGCTCGAAGCCATGCAGGAAAGACAGGTCACCATCGGCGATGAGACCTTTGACGTGCCTCATCCTTTTCTCGTGCTCGCCACACAAAACCCTATCGAGCAGGAAGGGACATATCCCCTTCCCGAGGCGCAGTTGGACCGGTTCATGCTGAAGCTCAAAATCGACTATCCGGACAAAGACGACGAACGCAAAATCTTGGACAGGATGGCCGGGACCGACGTCCACTTCGACATTCAAGCGGTGATCCAGCCCGAAGACATCGCCCAGGTTAGGAACGTCATCGACGAAATCTACATCGACGAGAAAATCAAAGACTATATTGTCGACATCGTCTGCGCCACGCGAGATCCCGACAAGTACGGCATGAACATGGCCAGCTTCATCAACTACGGCGCCTCGCCCCGCGCGACGATTTATCTTGCCCTCGCAGCCAAAGCGCATGCATTTATTCAGCAAAGAGGCTACGTGACTCCTCAGGACGTCAAGAGCATCGGTCCTGATGTCTTGCGTCACAGGGTCATCGTAAGCTACGAGGCGGAAGCGGAAGACAAGACAAGCGAAGATATTATCAAGACGATTTTCGACAGCATCGAAGTGCCATAGTAATGAGTTGATTAGCGATTGGAGAGCGCAGGGCGTTGTCGCCGCACAATCAACTAGTTGACTGCTCATCATGATACCGAAAGAGCTCATAACAAAGATCAGGCAGATTCAGATTTACACGTCCCGGGCTGTGGACGCCAGCTTCGCAGGCCAGTACGAAAGCGTCTTCAAGGGCCGAGGCATGCAGTTCGACGAGGTCCGCGAATACATGCCCGGCGATGATATTCGCACCATCGACTGGAACGTGACGGCCCGCACTGGCAAAGCCTATATTAAACGATTCGTCGAAGAACGCGAGATGACGGTCATGTTTGCTGTGGACCTGAGCGCCTCGGGCGATTTCGGGACCGTGAACAAGATGAAGAACGAGCTGGCCGCAGAGTTCTGTGCGGTTCTGGCGTTTGCCGCCGCGAAGAACAACGATAAGGTCGGCCTGCTCATCTTCACCGACCGGATCGAGCTTTACATCCCGCCCAAGAAGGGCATCCGCCACATGCTCAGGCTGATTCGCGAACTGCTCTACTTCAAAATGCCCAAGAGAAAGACCAATATCCCCCAGGCCCTGGATTATTTAGCCAAGGTGATAACCAAAAAGGCGACGGTGTTTCTCGTATCCGATTTCATCGAAACGAATTTCAAGAAGCCTTTGAGCCTCCTGAACAAACGGCACGACGTTATCGCCGTCTCAGTCCGCGATCGCGCCGAGGTCGCGTTGCCCGGCGTCGGGTTGATCGAATTTGCCGACGCCGAGACCGGCGAGATGCTTCTGGTCGATACATCGAGTCGCAGATTTAGAAACCAGTATAGTTCCACCAGCGCGGAACGTTTCGACGGGCTCAAGAACATGTTGCAAACGATCAACATCGACTGTATCAGCATCAGCACGGATAAGCCGTATATCCAGGATCTTGTCCGGTTCTTTCACATGCGGCATCGACGATATTAGCTTGTACTGGAATCACTCGTATGGACACCGGCAGGTTGAAGGAATAAGAGTCATGAAAGAGAATTTGGATTTTTCGCTCCCGGAAAAGAAGGGCGGAGGTACCGTCACAAGCTGGATTCTGATCGTGCTGCTTCTGATCGTGATCGGCCTGACCGCCGCGAACCTGGTTTTGAAACGGGGAAACCTGCAGTCGGCACCCGAGGTCGTAAGCTGGTCTTCTTCTCCCGAGCAGATCAAGCAGTTAGCCACCAAGCTCGCCCAGCGTAACCTGTACGTTCGCGCGGCGAAAGCCTGGGAAGACTACCTTGCGGCCGACAAGCTGACCGATCCGGAACGAGCCAGAATCCTCTTTCAAATCGGCACGCTCCTGCAAAAGGGCAGTCTCTACGATGAGGCGATCGAGTATTTCTATCGCAGCGAAGGCGCAGCGTCGATTGACGACCTCAAACCTCAAATCAGCGCTCATATCAAGGACTGCTTTGAAGAGCTCGGCAAATTTTCGGCTTTACGCTACGAGATGATGGATCGGACAAGCGTCGAAGCCGGCGCCCCGGCGGGCGCGAAGGTCGTTGCCGAGATAGGCGCGGAAAAGATCACCGAAGCCGACCTCGACGCCGCGATTGAAAGTGAGGTCGACAATCAGCTCGAATCCGTGGCGCCATTCATGACAAGCGAGCAGCTCAACGAGCAGAAAAAGAAGATGCTCGAGCAATACAAGAGTCCCCAGGCGAAACTACAGTATCTGCAATCCTGGCTCGCCCGGGAGGTTTTATATCGGCAAGCTTTGGAGGATGGGCTGGAGGACAAACCCGACGCTAAGAGGCTCATCAATCAGTTGACGCGGAGCGCCCTGAGTCAGCTTCTCATGAACAACGAGCTGGCCAGCAAAATCCACATTACACAGACCGACCTCCAGACCTACTACACGGCGAATAAGGACAAGTACGTCGAGCCGGCCAAGGCGAAAATCAGTCACATCCTCGTCGATGACGAACAGCAGGCGAAGGACTTGATCGGCCGGATCGGAAAGGGCGAGCATTTCGGGGACTTAGCTAAGCAATTCTCCAAGGACGAAAAGACCAAGGAAGACGGCGGCAAGGTTGATACCGAGGTCGAAAAGGACTCTTTCGTTGCCGGCATCGGGGACTACAGCCTGCTGAACCAAAAGATATTCGCCGCCAAAGCTCCACAAGTACTGGACGAACCTTTCAAAACGGAGAAAGGTTTCGAGATTGTCAAGGTGGAATCGATCACCCCTGAACGCCAAATGCCGCTCGACGAAGTTGCACAGGAGGTCATGTCGGCTCTGGCCAATCAGAAGCGGCGGGAGGTTCAGCGTGACTTCATCAAGCAAATGATGGATAAGTACAACGTCATTGTCCACACGTCGGCTCTGACGGGCAAAGAGAGCAACGAAGCGGAGAAAGCTCCCGCGGCACCAGCCAAACCGTAAGGGTCATCGAGAGAACGTATGGAACGACGCTCTGCTAATCACGGTCGGTTCGCCTTATACGTGCTGCTTTGCGGCTCATTGCTCTGGGCCGGCGCGGGCTGCCACAAGAAGGCGGACAGCAGCGCTAAGAAGCCGGCGTTCGAGATCGACAAGAATTATGAGAGAGGTCCTCTGACTGTTCACGTGCGGGCAGACAAGGCGAAAATGACGATTGCCGAAACCGTACTCCTGGAGCTCGAAGCGACGGTCCAGCCGGGCTACGAAGTCCATATGCCGAAGGTCGGTGAATTGCTCAAGGATTTCGGTATTGTCGATTGGGACAATCCCGGCGACAAGCTCGACCCGAATAACTGCGTCGTGCGCACATACCAGTACCGGCTCGAACCCTTTCTCTCCGGCAAGTTCGCCATCCCGGCTTTCACGTTCCAGTTCAACGACGTGAACAGTCCGGAAGAGAAGAAATATGAGCTGACCAGCGAACCCATCGACATCGAAGTCACTTCGTTGCTCGGCGAGCAACGGGCCA
>JARRQQ010000233.1:0-11449 GCA_037381725.1 Sedimentisphaerales bacterium | reverse complement strand
TTAGAAATTCGTGCTTAGGATTTGGGCACAGGATACCACGACGGCCCTGACAAGACAACTCATTTCGTGGCAAGAGCGTGCTGCCCTCGAATCATGGGTAGGCGGTTCGCGTCAGAGTGTCGTACGTATCCGGCATGCGGTGGCGCGGGCCGATGGACCGCCAGTGACCGACCCATTCGAGCGGCTCGCGTTTGTTCAGGTCGATCTCGGCCCAGAACAGACCTTGTTTGCCGTCGCTGGAAGCCAGAATTCTGCCCATCGGGTCGATCACCAGGCTGTTGCCGCTATAGACGGAGGGGACCATATAGACGCCGTTGTCACGTGCCCGGACGCGGAACGTCGATTCGCCGTCCACGCAGCCGTCTTTGTCGGGCAACGTATTGCCCCAGGTCGGGGCGAAGATGATCTCCGCTCCTCGCAGGGCGAAGCTGGCCGCCGCCTCGGGGAAGAACCAATCATAGCATATCTGGATCGCGACCTTGCCGAAATCCGTCTCGAAGACGGGGTATTCATGCCCCGGCCGGACACCTTGCTTCCACTCCTCGCGAGGCAGGTGGACCTTGCGATACTTGCCCGCCAACCGGCCCTGCCTATCCAGCAGCACGGCCGTATTATAAACGACGTCGCCGACCCGTTCCGTCAGCCCTGCCACGACCCAGATGTGGTTCCTCTTAGCCGCCTGGGCCAGAGTATTGCTGACCGGCCCTGGAATCGGCTTGGCGCGTTCTTCGATACTCGCCGAGGTCCCGACCGCCAAAATCGCCTCGCCCAAACACACAATATCCAGCCCGAGCTTGCCCGCCGCGTCAATCTGATCGCACCAGAGCTTCAGATTCTTCTCCGCCGTACTATTCCTGGGCCGAAGGTACACCGTCCCGACCTTCACCTTCCTCGGCCCGGGCGCCGGCGCCTCGCACATGCTCACTTCCTTCCAAACCACGGCCTCACCGCGCAACCACTTCACCTCAACCGACAGCCGCGCCGTATCAGCCCCCTCAGGCGCAACAAATACATCCTCAAACCGCGCCAGGTTACCTTCAACCACCGGCCCGCGCGCCAGCACCCCCGCCGGATGCAGCAATTTGCCGTCCTTCATCCAACTCACCCGCACGACCAACGATTGATAAGGCATAGGCACATCCCGCAACTCGCAAACGGCCCTAACCGCATACGCCTTCGACCCGTGGATACCTTTGATATCCTGAACCACCCCACCCACAGCATAAGGATCTTCCCCATCTACCCAAAGCCCTCCACCGGCCTCCACTCGCACCCGGCACCCCGCTTTGCCCCAAGCCGGCTCCCACACCGACCACCCAACCGGCAATCCCGTATCCCTCGCTGCCTCAAACCTCGGATTCGCCACCAGTTCCCCCGCCCCAGCACTAAACGCCAGACTGGCTGAACAAATAACCAATGCCATGCTACTCAGTGCATATTTGCCCATTTTCTTTCCCTTCAAATCACGAACCTCTGTGTCCAGGTTTTCTCATGTCCCTGATATTAGGGTCCACCAGAAAGGGACTACCCTCCGTTGAGTTGACTCACTGTCGCTCGAGCGACGAGCTTGACGTATGTGTCCGAATCCTTCAGAACGGGCCTTATCTGACGCAACACCGGGCGGGCTTTTTCGCCGATCTTGTTCAGGGCGGTCACGGCGAATAGGCGCGCTTTGTCGGTTTTGCTCTTGAGCGCTTCGGTTAAGACCGGCAAGGCTTCCTTCTCGTTACCCCAATCGCACAGGGCGTGAGCGGCGGCGATGCGGACGACGACAGCCGGGTCGGTCAGCATATCTGTCAAAGCGGCTTTGGCTTTGTTCTTATCGCCAGATTGTTTGCAGTTATAGTGTAAACCGACTGCGGCCCAATAGCGCACGGAGGCGTATTTGTCCTTCAGAGCTTCATGATATTGCGGTATGGCTTTTTCGCCCAGGTAGTCCAACTCCTTCAGCTTTCGCAAACGCTCCAACAGGTCGGTTTGGTCGAGCTTGACTCGCCAATGCTTCGGGTCCTCGGCAGGTGTCTTGGGCGGCCGCGAGTTGGAGATTTCGTCGTCGTATTTGACGCGGACCTCTTTACTGTCTTTGAAGCCGATCCGGCACGCCTTGGCGTGCAATACGCTGCCCGGCGTCAGCCAGATGGACTTCGTGTACAGTCTCCAATCCGGCTGGGCATTGCCAGCGCTCGTGATTCTGTAAACGATTGAAGACCCCGGCGTCGGACAGGTGATCGTGATACGGCGAGCCGTTTGACCCGACGTGCCCGGCTGCCACCTCGGCGACCAGAATACCGGCTCGGCGGTCTTTTCGTACACACCGCCCGGCCGCTTCATCTCATCGAACACAGGCTCCGGAATCAGCCCGATATCCGATGTCTGGCGGACCCATCGCTCGTGGACCCGGCGCATGCGTTCCAGCACGTCTTTGTACTTCGGATCGGCTGTCAAATTATTGACCTCGTGCGGGTCGGCGACGATATCGTAGAGCTCTTCGAGCGGCTTTGTTTTCTCGAAGTACTGCTTTCGGGGCCCCTTGAGCTTGCCCTCGGCGTTGAGCCTGCGCATCTCCTGCATGGTCGGCATCAGATTCATGTAGTTGATGTCCTGGCCGCGCGTGACGTACCACATGTAGTTGCGAATATACTTGTATTGCCTGTCGCGCACGGCCCGGATCAGGTCGTACGCCTCGTCCATCCGGTCGCGCGCGCCATAAATGTACTCGCGCGGCTGGCTCTTCTGGCTTCCCAAGAACGCTTTTCCTTGAATGTGCTTCGGAATCTCAATGCCCGCCAACGAGAGCATCGTCGGGGCAAAGTCGATGAACGCGATCAGGTCGTCGTTGACGGTCCCGGGCTTGACGGCGTCGGGATTGGCGGGCATGGCGAGCTTGCGCCACTTAGCCGGCACGCGAATGAGCAGCGGAACTTGCAGACCCGAATCGTAAATCCACCGCTTGGCCCGAGGCAAGCCCCGCCCGTGGTCGCCCCAGAACCAGACAATCGTATCCTCGGCGAGGCCGTCGTCTTCAAGCTGCTTGAGCGTCTCGGCAACCATTTTATCCATCAGTGTGATAATGTCGTAATACTGCGCCCAGTCCTGGCGGACCAGCGGCGTGTCGGGATAGTAAGGCGGAAGCACGGCTTTAGCCGGATCGTGCCTCTCATTTGGCCCTAACGTGGCCAGTCGCTTGAGCATCCCCTGGCTGCGGTTTCGTATCTGGCTTTCGTGGGTGATCGTGAAATTGAAGATCGCGAAGAACGGCTGGCCTTTGCCACGATTGCGCCAGTGGGCTTTCCGGCTGCATTCGTCCCAGGCGCTCGGCGGCGAGGCGAACTGGTAATCGGTCTTGACGTTGTTCGTGCAATATTAACCGGCCGAGCGGAGGTACTCGCTGAAGCACTTGACGTAGGCGGGCGGCACACCTTTGCAGCGCATGTGCTGTGTGCCGAGGGTGGTCGGGTACATGCCGGTGATGATGCCCGAGCGCGTCGGGGCGCAGACGCCGGCGTGCGAGAACACGTTGGTATAGCGTACGCCCTGGGCCGCGAATCTGTCGAGGTTGGGCGTGACCGCGTAGCTGTCGCCGTAGCAGCCCAGGTCGGGGTTGATGTCCTCGGTGCTGATCCAGAGAATGTTCGGCCGGTCCGGCTGGCCGCTCCCGCCGGCGCCGAAAGAAATTCGGGGCAAGAGCAACGCCGCAGCGGAGCCTGAGGTGATTTGCAGAAATCGACGCCTGTTTATCCCGTTGGCCGATGGTGTCATGAGTATGTCCTCCATAGATGAGAAAGCGAGGGCCATTCTGTTACTGTTCTTGGCATAGGGATGTAATTATAGCCGACCGGGCGGTTTAGGCAAAGCAAATCCCGGTGGACGAAGCCCGTCACTCTTGTTAGAATCTCGATAAGATGAATCAGGGTGACCACAAAGGGTCGGCCCTGCGATGAAATATTGGGAATACCTTGTGAAAACAGCCGGTGTGCTAAAAATTGCGACGTGTCAATTTCCCGTGGGACCTTTGATTGAGAGGAACTCGCAGGCGATCTGCAAGCTCATGCGCGAGGCGGGCAAGGCGAAGGCCGACGTTGTGCATTTTTCCGAATGCGCGTTGAGCGGCTACGTCGGCACGGACTTTCCGAACTTCGAGGGGTACGACTGGGACCTGTTGCGAGAAGAGACCGAGAAGATCATGGCGCTGGCTGGACAGCTGGGCCTGTGGGCCGTTCTGGGCAGCACGCACAGGCTGACTGAGCCGCACAAACCGCATAACTGTCTGTATCTGATCGGGCCGGACGGCAAGATAAAGGACCGCTACGATAAGCGATTCTGTACGCCCGGCGACTTGCGACGGCTGACACCCGGGGACCGGTTCGCGACGTTCACTATCAACGGCGTGAAATGCTCGATGTTGATATGCTTCGACCTGCGCTTTCCCGAGCTTTACCGCGAACTGTACAAGCAGAAAGTCCATTGCATCTTCCAGTCCTTTTACAACGCCCGCCAGAAAGGGCCGAGTGTCCATACGCACATCATGCGCCAGACGATGCAATGCCGGGCGGCGACGAATCATTTCTGGGTCAGCATGTCCAATTCAAGCGGATATTATGCCCCGTATCCATCGTGTTTCATTCAGCCGGACGGGAAGATCGTCCGCCAGCTCAGGTCGAACGGCGCCGGCCTGATGGTCAACACCGTCGATCCGAGCCGCAAGTTTTACGACCCGATGGCCGGTTTTAGAGACATCGCCATCAGCGGCACACTCCACAACGGCCAAACGGTTGACGACCCAAGGTCGAAAGACGTGAAAGCTCTGTAGAAGGGCACAGAGACGCAAACGGAATGGGCCGGCCGTCGGGAACAAAATGCTGAGGGAGCGAGTATATTAAGGACAATGTTCACGAGGGGCGTGTGCCTTGACGTGGAGAACTGGGCGGGTCTGAGGGCGCGTTGGAGTCCCGATTCTGGACCGGAAAATCCTTGTTCACAAGCGTCTTTTTCGCTAAACTATGGGCCGTTTTTTTGCCGAAGTCTACACCAAAATAGGGATTTTGGAGATCGAAAATATGAAACACAAATGTTCTCTTTTCGCACTTATTATCGGCAGTTCTTTGCTGGTTTTTGCCGGCTGTCAACAGAAGAGCCAAACGGCTCAAAAAAGCCTGACGCCTTCCGAGCCGCCTATGGTGGAAATCAAAGCTCCGCCCAAACCCAAAGGCGCTTCACCCAAGATCGTGTTCCAGAAGGAGCTTCTGGATTTCGGCCAGGTCGGGCCAAACGTCAAGAAGACGGGCGAGATCAGGTTCTCGAACGCCGGCGGCGCCCCCTTGAAGATTTTGAAGGTTCCGAGCTGCTGCGGAGTTCACGCCACGCTGAGCAAAATGGAATATGCCCCCGGCGAAAGCGGCGCGATCCACGTCGAATGGACCTCCGGAACCCGGCCCAGCGTGTTTACACGGACCATGGTTGTCCATAGTAACGACAAGACAAACCCCGCTGTCACGCTGACTGTCAGGGCTGAGATCGTACAGAGAGTCGCGTGCACGCCCGAACGGCTCAAGCTCGTTTTCGACGAAGAGAACGCCGGCTGTCCGGAGATCACCCTCCACAGCCTCAACAATGAACCGTTCTCTATCGTGGGGTTCCAATCGACGGCGGACTGTATCACCGCCGACTTCGACCCTTCCGTGGAAGCCACGAAATTCGTCCTGCTGCCCAAGGTCAACGAGGAAAAGCTTCAGAAGAATCTCAAAGGCCGGATCAACATCGCGCTGACTCACCCGGAAGACAACATGGTCACGATCCTCTTCGATGTGCTGCCAAGATTCAGGCTCAGTCCACCCTTGATTATCATTTTCAATGCCGAGCCGCAAACGCCGACGGAGAAGAAGATCTCCGTGCTGAACAACTATGGGAAGGATTTCGAGATCGAATCCGTCTCCTCGCAGCAAGGGACCATCGGTGTCAAGGTCCTGGACAAGACGAAGATCACGAAGGGCTACCAGCTCGATCTGGAAATCACGCCGCCAGTGGCCGGGGATGGAATCAAATTCTCAGATAGATTCATGATTAGCCTCAAGGACGGCCAGACGCTCTCGATCCCGTGCAACGGGTACTTCACCAAACGAAAGCTCAGTCTCAGCAAAAAATAGGAGTAGGGTCGCTTGGAGATTATACCCGGAATCAAAAAGAAGATCGCCACGGCGGCTTTGCTTCTCGGATTAGGGGTGGGACTGTCGTGCGTGCCCACGGCGCCGAGCGAGAGGCCACCACGCGAGAGAGCGGCGCATCGTGACGCTGAAGCGCTCACCGTCTTTATTACCGGCAACACTCTCGGTGAATTGAAACCGTGCGGCTGCTCCGGCGGGCAGCTCGGTGGATTCAGCAGGCGGCCCGCCGTCCTTAACAGCGTGTCAAAAGGACATGAACAAGTACGACAAAACGCTCAAGTACCTCATTCTACTCTCCAACAACCACATCAAACTCACCGACAAAGACGTTGAGACCGCCACGAATCTCGGATTGTTGGACAACCCCGTCCTCGGACTCATCACCCCCTATGCGGCGGATGAGAAGGTAGCGACGAGGTTTCAGCGCCGGTATTTGCTCAACGGCAAGCCAGTCCTCATTCGCGTCCTGACCTACGACGTGGAGGCATCGCCAATCGACCAGCTCAGAGAGGCTTTCGGCGACGAAAGCGGCGAGAATGAGATTAACATCCTCCTCGCAAGCCGGTGCGACGCGACGATCGTCGCCTCCATAGCAAGGACCGGAGTGGTCGATTGCATTATTTGTCCGGCGGTATCCGACGAGCCAATGATCGTCGACGAGCCGAACCGAACGCCGCTGGTCCTCTCGCCGGGCAGGTTCGGCAGGTACGTGTGCAAGCTGCAAATCAAAGGGACCCCGGGCAAAGGTAAGCCCAAGTTCGCCTTTGAAGCTATCCCCGTCAAGGAAGACCTGCAACAAGATGCTTCGCTGCTCAACCTGTACAAGGACTATCAGCAGATCGTCAAGGAAGCGAACATCCTCGGGGAGCACCCGCGATTTGCCTTGCCCGACAACTTGCAGTACGTCGGATCCAAGTCCTGCATGCGTTGTCACGCCTATGAGTATGAAAAGTGGAGTCAACAGGCCCACGCGACGGCCTTTGAGACGCTGGAGAAGGTCGGCTCGAACTTCGACCCCGAATGCGTTGTTTGTCACGTGGTCGGGATGGACTATGAGAGCGGATTCGTGACGCAGGACAAGACGCCGCATTTGGAGGGCGTCGGCTGCGAAAACTGTCATGGCCCCGGCTCCCAGCACATCATGACGGCGGGGCTAACCAAGTCATCGGAGCCCAAATCGACCTGTACGGACTGCCATACCCCGGAGCACAGCGGCGAATACGCCGGACACGAGGACGCTTTTCGACAAAAAATCGTGCATTGGAGGGAACCAAATGCCGACAGCAATGTCAAATAGGAGGACGGCAAGAGTGCAGACGCATTATAGGACAGATTTCGTACTTCCTGAACGAACATGGTCAACACGCTGCGAATAACAAGTGTTTTGGCGGCAATTCTGGCGGCCGTTTTCTTCGTTTTTCCTATCATTTACGGCATTCACAGCGACAAGGAGGCGAAGGAATTCCTGGACAAGCCCGACGTACGGGAAACGTTCGAGAAGGGTGAAGCCAGCCGGATAAGCAAGGGCAAAGACGTGACCCCGCCGCTTGTGCAGCAGGCGCAGGCGTTTGCAAATTATCTGAACCCAAAACCCACAGCGAAAGCGTCTCGAACGTTTGCGAGAGGCTCGAAGAGCCCCCCCGCCTACAAGGTGACGCCCAAATTCAAGCTCATTTGTACGAGCTATTGCGCGAGCGATCCGAACATGTCGCTGGCCCTGATCGACGAGCCGGGCCAGGGACGGCACTGGGTCAAGCAATCCGGCAAGGTCGGGCACTTGCTGATAAACCAGATTAAAGACGGGCGAATCGTTGTCAAGGGCGGAGGCGAGGAGAACTTCGAGCTGGCCATCGACGAATCCTCTGTCAAAGAAGCGCCTGCCGCTTCCAAGCCAGCCAGCCCTCAAACCCGTTTCAGCTCACGGCTAACCACATCGAGTAAGACCCGTCCGACTTTTTCGAGGCCCTCCACAACGGTCTTGCGAGAGCAAAAGAACAACCAGGGAAACGAGAGCGAGGACGAGGAGAATGACAGGGACGCCAGGGCAAGGGCGCTCATAGAAAAACTCAGAAGTCTGCAAAAGAGCACGGTATCGGGCAAATCGGGCGGCGCGGATGACAAAGAGAAGGCCGCACGAATAGAGAAGCTCATCTCCCAATACCAATCAACGCGCATTAGCCCCGAAGAGGCGAAGAAGCTCGGAAATCTGGGCAAAACCCTGCAGAAAGACCCGGATCCGAACCGGACGCCTTCGGAAACGGGCAAATCGAGATAAACTCTGCCGCCTCGACCGAGCCGGCAAGTCCAACGAGTGAACTCGTATCTCACACGTGATTCGGCGGACCGGCTCTCTCTCAACACCCCGTTCAGGATGAACAGAGTTGATCGCCGGCCTATTCTCGGTCTCAAGGCGCGCCGCCACCCGTCGAACTGAACGAAATAGTCAGTGAACTCCCGCCAAGAATCCTCCCTCAAAGCACCGTGCCTTAGACCGGGAAAAGCGCCGCTTTTTTTACTGATAACGGGAACTTTCGGTCTTTTTCTATGTCTGATTGTATGTCCGGTACTTGACTGCCGATACTGTACCTTCATGCTGGCGTGTGTGTAAGGCTTTGACAGAAATAGGGTTATGTTATGAGCAGCCGAGAAACTGGGGGACAATTGAGAGTGAAGGGTGTGGAAGATATTTCGTAGCTTATCGGATGAAGGGGCGTTCTATGAAGGAAAAAAATCGTTTTCCTGGCGGGGGACACATCGGGATACTTGCTTTGGTCGTTGCTCTCTTGTTCTCCAGCAACTACGTGGTGGCTGGACAACAGACGGCCCCGCCGAAGGAAGCGAATTTCAAGATATTTTCCTTGAAACACATATCCGTCGAACAAGGTGAAGATTATTTGGCCAAATTCGTGACGGGTACGATCACGCATTTTCCCGGATCGTCCACGCTTCTGGTGACCGCTCAGCCCGGCGAGCTGGCCAAGGCTCAGATCCTTCTTAACCTCCTCGATGAACCGGGCCAATTCGTCACGAAGACGCTCCTTCCTGTCTCTGCCGCCCGGAGCATCCCCTCGAACGAGCAGATTGCCGCGAGGCTCAGCCCCAGCCTGACCCGAGGCGTCTCCATCGGGAGTTTCTCACACCCCCCGTCGCCCGACGCGAAAATCAAGGCGATCATCGATATTCATAACGACGCCGTTGTGGCCATCGCACCGCCCAGCCTCATGGATCAAATCGTCTCCGTCCTGGGCCGGCAGTTTCAGGATTCTCGGCCATCCGTGCGGCGCATAACGCAGACTCTTCCGCCGATTCCGCCCGCACGCAAGGGCCCCGGAATCATCGAGCCTGACGACACGAGACTCTTCTTGTCGGCCGACAGCTCGGTGGAAACAGACCCGAACGCCATTGCCCAGGCTGTCGAGGACGAATCCGCTGAAGGTTCTCCCGCCAATCGATCCTACCAACTGCCGCCTTTGGTCAACGGAGAGCAGATTGTTGACCTAGCTCTGGGTGAACGTCAGAAGCTTACGATAGCCGAATTGCTAGGTCTGGTCGGGCCATACCTCCAACTGGACTTTTTGTACACGGAAGAGGAGGTCGATCAGAAGATCACGATCAGTCCGAACGGCAAGTGGGCTGGACCCGTCAAGATCAAAGACCTCTACCCCATGCTCGAGACCGTACTGAAATACAAGAATCTTGTGATGACCCGGAGCGGCAGCAACCTCGTCACCATCGCCCCGAAAGCCAACGCCCTGGACATCGACCCCACGTTGGTGGAAGACGGCACGCGCCAGATTAAGCGTGGCGACGGAATCCTGCAACGCATTTTCAAGCTCAATCACATAGAAACAAGTGTGGCCAAGAAGCTCCTGGAAGAGATGAAACTTTACACGAGCATCACTGAAGTCCCTGAAACAAAGACACTTATCGTCACAGCCTATGCCTACCGCATGCCGCGTATACAGGCACTGCTCGACATCGTGGACAGGCCGGGCAAGCCGAGGAGGTTCAGGTTCAGGCCGTTGCAATACACGATGGCCGAAGCGCTCGCCCCGAAGCTCCAGACCCTTGCCGAGCAATTGGGGACGATCTCCATTACCATCGCGGCCGATGAGTCAACGCCCAAGGCAACGCCGCGCCCCGTGAAAAGACCAACGGAATCAACAACGGCATACAACGCGCGACTTCGCCAGTGGTCGGCGGCGCAAGCCCAGAGAGCGCGAAGTGCGGCCGCCGCGCGGAGATCCACGTCCTCGACGCAACAAACCGAGCCGAGCGAGCCCAGCGTATACGTGGAGGCCGATGAGAGAACCAATCGTATCTTGATGGTCGGGTTTGATGAACAGTTGGACGACGTCGAGAAGCTGATCGAAACGCTTGACGTGGCGCAACAGGACCTGCGGAGCCTCGAATCATACAATATCGAACACGTGGACGCTGAGGAAGTCAAGGCGAAGCTGGAAGAGCTCGGGATTATCAGCCCCAGCCTGACGAGCCCTTACTACAACTCACGTCTGACGGGCGACAGCAAGTCTCCAACGGCTTCGTCTCCGACAGCAGCCAGAACCAGAAGCCCGGCGGCAATCGCGAAGATGCAACAAAGTGAGACGGCGCAGACGCCTTTGGACGAGCCCCAAGTGGTCGTCATAGAGCAGACGAATTCACTTCTGGTGAACGCCACCGCCGAGCAGCACGCCAAGATACACAAGATTGTGGAGTACGTGGATTCCGAGCCCAAGGAAGGAGACATTCCCGTCAAGATTTATCCCCTCGAGAACCAGTCTCCGGACCACCTGGCGGAGGTTATCAAGCCGCTGATCGAGGAGACGATCATGGACAAGGAAGGCAAGGCGGTCCAGGAGGTAAAAAAGAAACAGCCGGAAGATCAGATAGAAATCGTCCCCGACCCGAACACTTTTTCACTGGTTGTCTATGCCAGCAAGAAGAATCAGATATGGATTGGGGATCTCATAGAGAAACTGGACCAAAGGAGGCCGCAGGTCCTGATCGACGTGACGTTGGTACAGATATCAAAAGAGGACAAATTTGACTACGACCTGAATATCATCTCGAGCGTCCCGGACCTCACTCAAACGTCGGGCCTGACCAGTGCGATTATGGCCGGTGTCGAAGGCGCCGCAAACAACAACCTGGTGTCGAACCTGACAAACAGCAGTCGAGATCGCTTCATCGATCTTCAATCGAATGGAGGTTATGGAACCGGGTTCTACGGCGACAAGCACATCAATCTCCTATTGACGGCCATGCAGGAGAAGAACTACGGGCGG
>JARRQQ010000232.1:0-16683 GCA_037381725.1 Sedimentisphaerales bacterium | reverse complement strand
TGTGAACGCGGGGCTTCTGACCTTGAAGCAGGCTCTATCCGTTGTCCTCGGAGCCAACGTCGGTACAACCATCACGGCGGGTCTGGTCTCGGTCCTTGCCGTTTTCAAGATCACCACCTATGCGCTGCCGGTCGTGGGGGTCGGATTCATAGTGAATCTCTCCGGCAAAACGCAAAGGACCAAGAGTATCGGTCAGGTGATGATGGGCTTTGGCATCTTGTTTCTTGGTATCTATTTCATGAAAGAGGCGTTCGCACCGCTGAAAGATGACGAGGCTGTTCGTCATGCCCTGATATGGCTCGGCGGCAATCCTCTGCTGGCAGTTCTGGCGGGCACGGCTATCACGATGCTTTTGCAGAGCAGTTCCGCCTCGATCGCCATGATCCAAATGCTGGCATTCCAGGGCGCCTTCGGAACGAACTGGCATCTGGCATTACAAGTGGCGATACCATTTGTTCTGGGCGATAACATAGGCACGACGATCACGGCCCAAATCGCGGCGCTGCGCTCCTCGCGCAACGCCAAGCGGGCCGCGATGGGGCATACTATTTTCAACCTGATCGGCGTAGCCTACATGCTCCCTCTGGTGTGCCTCGGGTGGTTCAGCCACGCGGTAGAGTGGATTACTCCCGGCCGATTAGGGCCGCTCACGATCATGAGGTACATATTCTTCGCACACTTCATGTTCAACGCCTTCAACACCCTCGTGTTCTTGCCCATCATCGGCACCTTGGCAGCCCTGGTGGTGAGAATCTTCCCGGTGACCGACAAGGAGCTTGCCCAGAAGCCTATCGCGCTGGAGAGGAACCTGTTGGACACACCCGTGATCGCCCTCGAACAGGCCAAGCGTGAGATTATTCGTATGGCAAACACAGCCCAGCAGGCGGTGAGACAATGCATCCGCGGCATGCTCGCGGACGACAGGAAGGAGCTTGGACAGGTCAGGATAACCGAGGACTTCATCGACATAATGCAACTCGAAATCACGTCCTATCTGACGGCGTTGTCCCGCCGGAATCTGTCCGATGAGGTTTCGACCGAACTGCCCGTTCTTCTGCACACGGTCAACGACCTCGAACGTATTGGCGACCATGCCGTCAACGTCGTGGAAGTCGGCGAACGGAAGATCAATCAGAAGCTTTCTTTCAGCGATTCAGCCCTGGCGGAAGCGGACGCGCTCAGCAAGGAGATCGACCAGATGTTCGACCACGTCATTGCCGCTCTGGAACGGAACGATTTGCAGGAGGCGCGGGCCGCCCTGGTAAACGAAAGCCGCCTCAACCGGATGCAGATCGATTTCCGCCGGAGCCACGTCGAGCGGATGACCGAGAATATTTGTACGCCCGAAGGGGGCCTGGTTTTCATTGACTTGGTCGACAACGTGGAAAAGGCCGGGGATCACCTCACGAACATCGCGCAAGCTATTATCGGGGGCCTACAATGGGAGGGCGTCAAGCCGAAACTTGCAGTCGAGGGCTGATCGTGTGTTGCCAACGACGTCGTTCGGGAGTATAATTCGTAACATGAAGCGTGGATTTGGAATAGTTGCGGGTGGTCTGTTTTGCCTGCTTCTGACGGCCGGATCGGGTACGGGCGCGGAGCCTAGCACCGACAGGGGAGTTCTACCCGAAGCGAAAGCGGCGGTCATCGTCTGCAAGGGAGATATTGACTACGGTCTCTTCAAATCCATTCACCGCAGAAGTGAGGCGGCTCTGAAGGCCGGAGCGAACTATCTCATCTATGAAATCGGCACTTACGGCGGACTGCTCAAATCGGCGGACGATATTTCCAAATATCTGATCCTCGACGTGGGCAAGCGGGCTCACACGGTGGCCTATGTGACTACGGAGGCTATCTCGGCCGGCTCGATGATTAGTGTCTCGTGCCAGGATATCATCATGCTCGAGCACACCACCATCGGCGATTGTGCACCGATTGTTATGGGCGGCAAACTCGAAGGCGTCGAGCGGGAGAAGGTCGAGAGCTTCACGCGTGCCGCTTTCATGCGTGCCGCGGAAGCGAACGGCTATCCGAAGGCGCTGCTCAAGGCCATGGTCACGATGCAAAACAAGGTCTACAAAGTGAAGAATTTGCAGACGGGCAAAGACGAATTCTTCGAAGATCAACAATTGCCCGAAGACGCCAATCAGTACGAGCTGGCGGATCGCAAGCTCATCGTCGATGATGACGAGCTTCTGACGCTGACCGCCTCTCGGGCCGCCGAATACGGAATCTCCAGGGCGGTGGTGAAGGACCGGGCGGGCGTGCTCACATTCTTGGCTAAGCGGGACGGCGTGGTCTTTTCCGGCCAGCCGATGGTGCTCGATACCCTCTGGTCGGAAGAGATGGTTCGGTGGCTGAACTCGCCGGCCGTGATGGGGATTCTCGTTATGATCGCCTTGTTGGGGGCTTATATCGAGTTTACGACTCCCGGCTTCGGGCTTCCCGGCCTTGTTGCGGTAACTTGCTTTGTCATCATCGTAGGAAGCAAGTATCTCCTCGGCATGGCTAACTGGGTGGAGATCGTCGTTTTCGTTGTGGGCGTGCTATTGTTGCTGGTCGAGATCTTCGTATTGCCCGGCTTTGGGATTGCCGGCGTGACGGGGATCGTCTTCATGCTGGCCGGCCTGTTCGGTATGCTCGTCAGGAATCCCCCGGACCGATTTCCTTGGCCGGAAGATGCGCCGGCCTGGAGCGACTTCACGTCGAGCGTCATAGCGATGTGCCTGGGCATTATCGGCTTTGTTGTCTTCGCGCGCTTGCTCGCGAAATATCTTCCCGAGACAAGGAATGAGTTCCTCAGCGGCCTGTTCCTTGTGCCGACGGCGAGAGGGGCAGGCAGCCCAGCTCGTATCAGCATGACGGCCTCGCCTGAAAGCAAGACCCGAGGTGTCACGGTAGGGGATCGCGGGCAGGTGGTTTTAACGCTGGTTGTCAGAGCCGTCGAAGAAGAATCGTAGGAAGAAGCTAATGGGTTGGTGGCTGGCTTTAGCGGTGTTCTTATATGCCTTGTTCACTTTGCTCTTGATTGTTGAAGTGTTCGTGCCGAGCGGCGGCCTGCTGGCGGCGTGTGCGGCGGCTTGCCTCATCGCGGGGACGATTATTTTCTTCAAGCAGAGTACCACGGCGGGAATTGCAGGAGTCATTTTTGGCGCGATAGCGATACCATTGGCACTGAGATATGCCTACAGAGAGTTCCCAAATACGCGATTCGGCAGAGGCGTGACATTGGAGCCGCCCCGGCGCCAGCAGGGCGATGCAGTGCCCGATACGCCCGATTTGAAAGACTTGTTCGGCAAAGTCGGCACGGTCTTGACGCCTTTGCGCCCGGTGGGAATGTGCGATTTTTCGGGACGCAGAGTTGAATGTGTCGCGGAAAGTGGTTATGTTGGCAAGGGTAGGAAGGTCAAGGTGATTGACGTGGAGAGCACGCAGGTGACTGTTCGCACTATCGAAGAAAGTTGATGAAGGGATAAGAAGATGTATGAACTAACGAGCCTTGTTCTGGCGGTGGACGATTATACAAAAGTGATCGCAATAGCCGCTCTGATTATCCTCAGTCTCTTTGCTATCGTCGTGGCGGTCTTTTTCATTTCGTTCGCGAAGCTGTGGTTGCAGGCGTATTTTTCGCGGGCGGACATCAAGCTTTCCGAGCTGATCGGCATGCGGCTCAGGAAGGTGGACGCCCTGACCATCGTGCGAAGCAAGATCATGGCCATTCAGGCGGGCCTGGAGTTGACGACGAAGGATTTGGAGAGTCATTACCTGGCGGGCGGGCGCGTTCCGAACGTCGTGCGGGCGCTCATCGCCGCTAATAGGGCGAATATCGAGTTGTCGTTGCAGACCGCCACAGCGATTGACTTAGCCGGGCGCGACATCCTCGACGCGGTCCAGACGAGCGTTAATCCCAAGGTCATCGACTGTCCCGACCCCGCGAAAGGCCGAGAGACCGTCGACGCCGTGGCACAAGACGGGATCCAATTGAAGGCAAAGGCACGCGTCACCGTTCGGGCAAATATTGAGAGGCTTATCGGGGGCGCTACGGAAGAGACCGTCATCGCCCGTGTCGGCGAGGGTATCGTGACCACGATCGGCAGCGCCGTGACGTACAAGAGCGTGCTTGAGAATCCCGACAGGATTTCGAAAGCCGTTTTGGCCAAAGGGCTCGACGCCGGGACGGCGTTTGAGATTCTATCCATTGACATTGCCGACGTGGACGTGGGCGATAACGTGGGTGCTCAATTGCAGGCGGCTCAGGCCCAGGCGGACCTGAAAAGGGCGCAGGCCGAGGCGGAAAAGCGCCGGGCTATGGCGATTGCCCGCGAGCAGGAAATGCGAGCGCTCGTTGTTGAGAACGAATCGAAAATCCCCCTGGCGATGGCGGAGGCTTTCAAGAAGGGCAACCTCGGCGTGATGGACTACTACCGGATGAAGAATGTCATGGCGGATACGTCGATGCGAGATTCCATCGCGGATCGAAAGAGAAAGGAGTGACGAGGGGATTAGAATATCGGGGACTCAGTATTGAATATCTTCTTCGCACAGATCGGTCCAGCTCTGCGAGCCGAGGACACGGAACACTGGACGGACATTCTTGCCGTCGTGGTTTTTGCGGTCATCTGGCTGATAGGCGGTATCATCAAAGCCGCTACGAAGAAGCCCGAGGCCGGCCGGAAGCAGCCGTCGCCCACGCCCAGGCAGCCGACCCCAATTAGAATGCGCCAGCCGACAGCCGGACGGCCCAAATACCCGGCTGATTTCGCACGGGTTCGTGCCGAGCATCGACCGGTCCGGCCCGCGACGCCCCAACGGCGATCGCGTCTCGAAAAGCTCGCCGCCGAGTTTGAGAAAGTTCTCGGCCCGTATATGCCGGAATCTCCGCCACAGCCTGCATCGCCCTCGCCAAGGCCGCAGGCACAGCCGGCCATGCAACAGCCGCCGGACGTGGCGACCCTCCGTCCCGTACCGCCAAAAGAAATCCCCAAACTCGAACGCCCGCCCGAAATCATCCTGGGCTACGCCGATGCCGACGAGCTGACCAAGGCAATTTTGTACTACGAAATACTCGGCCCGCCCGTGTCCCTGCGAGGTCCATCGCATCAAGCCGTGGCTCCTTAGGCATCCACAAGCCGCGAAAGGGCGGTGGTTCGCCAGGCGAGAACGGAATTGAGAATAAGGTGACTTACAATCTTGCCCCCCTGCAACGTCCTATAAGATATGTTATGTTTCATTCAGGTTTGTTTCTGAATCGGAGGTATGCATTTTCGGCTTTTTGGTTTTCTGGTGGGATTTTCCTGCTATAGCGAGAATGGATTGCTGGCGTCCAGTGCATGGCTTGCGGTTTCTGCCAAGCTGTCCCACGTCGCTGCCGCTCTGTCCAGCAGGCCGAGGTTCTGGAGAATGATGGAGATGTTGACCGTTGCGTCGGCACACGAGAAATTGGATTCGAGGTGGCGCTCAAGATTCAGCAAAGACGACGCGAATTTGACTTTGTCGCAGTAAAGCAAGGCTGTCTTGTAATGAAGTTCGAGCGTATCCTTGTCGAGGGGTTCTGCAGCGGTCAGTTGTTCAATCGCCTCGCTGTGACGGCCGACCTCAAACAAACAAATGGCCAATTTGTTCCTGGCCCTGGCAAAAGCAGGATTAATTTCCACCGCAGCCTGAAACGAGCTGATAGCGTGAGTGACTCGGCCCGCATTCAGCAATAGGATGCCCAGGCGATAATGGAGATCGGGGTTGTGCGGACGAGACTGGATTTGCCGGCAATGGGCGGCGATCACGGCGTCGGTCAGGCTGCCTGAGTCCGCGGCGTCTTCGCCCAGTGGGTTTCTGCCAAGCCGGGCCTTGAACTGAAGGGTCGCCGTCTCAGTGAACAACAACGAGCTGTTCGGCTGAATAGCTGCGGCGAGGGATAATGTGCCAAGCGCCTCGGGGGCGCTTCCGGCTAATTGTTGAGACTTGGCCAGGCCAATGTAGGCGTCGACGATGTCATCGTTGATCTCGACCGCCTTGTTGAATTGTCGTGCGGCGAGCTGCTCCTGGTCCGTCAGCAAATACTGAGTCCCGAGCTTGATCGTCGCTTCGAGGAAATCCGGACACATGCGAAGGACTTCCTCGTACTCCGAGACGGCCTCCGTCGTGGACCCCAACATGCGAAGGACGTCCGCGTGTTTCATGAGAAGGTCGGCCCGGGCCGGCTCGGCCTGCAACAGATCGTCGATGTGCTCCAGCGCCTCGCGAAGCTGCCCGTCGGCGATGAGGGCATCGACATCGTTATTTGAGGCGTAGAAGTTGTCCGGGTGGAGCCGTGGTGACATAGAGGTGACCAAGAATAAGCAGCGTCGAGATGTCGTCGGGGTATTCGTTCTTGAGAAGCTCGTACTGTTCAATAGTTCTTTCCAACTGCCTGTTCTTGAAGTATATCGCGGCCAGCCGCTGCGCGGGAAGCTGCAGATAGCTCTTGAATTTCAGGCAGTCCTGGTAGAATTCGATGGCCTGAGCTTCTTGGCCGAGTCGCTCATAGCAATAGCCCAACGCGTAGAGCGCCATCGTATTGTTCGGCTGGCGGAAATAGATCGAGTTGAGCTCTTTGATCGCTTCGGTGAGCTGGCTTTGATGCAGGCAGATACTGGCGGCGGCTAATCGGCCGTGCGTGCAGGAAGGGTGCTCGAACAAATACATTCGGAGCTGCTCAGCCGCTGCGTCGAGCTTCATGCGACTGATTAGTTCGATTGTCGCGCTCAACTGCTCGCCTCGCGCCGATTCGGCGTCGTCAGGGAGCTTGACCGTGTTCAGCCAGTGCCAGATCAGATCGGCGGTGTCGAAGGCTATCGCCCTGCCGAGAATTTCAAGTAATCGACTCATACATCACCCACGTCCGGTCCTCCAGCGCCGGTTTGGTCGCGTGTTTGTGGACTTGCGAACCCACCTCTGTTCGCTTTGATTACCCCTCAACTATCGACCATCGACCCGTCTGAATTAACACGGGGTTTGGCAATTCGTCGCTTGATGTAGGGTTTTGCCCTGCGAACGTGGGGATTGTGTGTGATGTGCCGGTTGTTACGGTCCCGAAGGGCTGAGAAACGGCTTTTTAACCTCCGACGGAGCCTACGAGAGGGGTGACAAGCCGCGTTATGGGGACCAAACAGCCCGCCCGCGCGTCTACTACTGCGTTTGCGATTCTTCCATTTGGCCCTGCCGCTCAATTTCGCGTAAATAGGCCAGTGTGCGTTCAAGCCTGTCGGTGAGGTGTTTCAATTTCAGCAGTGTCTTGACGCGCGTCAGAAGCTCTAGCTTGTTGACGGGCTTGCTGAGAAAATCATCCGTGCCCGAGTCGATGCCGCGTTCGATGTCGCCGAACTCGTTGAGGGCGGTGACCATGATGATGGGAATGCCGCTGTTCTTCGGATCGCTCTTGATCCTTTTGCAGACCTCGAAGCCGCTCCCCGGCAGTCTACGTCCTCGAGATAGGCTTGCAACAACTCGCGATTCTGCTGATTGTCATCCACGACCAGGATCACGGGCGGCTTGTGGCGCCCCTTCTCGGTTTTCGGCTTACTCATACAAGAACGCTCCCATTCCGACAATCTCGGTATCTTAGTCCTGTAAAGCATCAAGGATGGCTGTACAAAATGCCGGCAGGTCGTCCGGCTTGCGCGACGTAATCAGCTTGCCGTCCACCACACATTCGGCATCTACGTACTCGGCGCCGGCGTTGATGATATCGTCTTTTATGGACATGAAACAGGTCGCCTTTTTGCCCTTGTAGACCTTCGTGCTGCACGTCAGCCAGCCGCCGTGACAGATCGGGGCAATGACCTTGTCGGCATCCACCATGTCGTTGGCAAACTTGATAACGTCAGGACTCCTTCGCATATAATCCGGCGCGAATCCCCCCGGGACGACCATGCAATCGTAATCCGCGGCGTTCGCCCCGCCTGCCGCTACCTCCGAGACACACGGATAGCCTTCCTTCGAGTGATACTCCTTGCCCGCCTCGGCGGCTACGAGCTTCGTCTCCAAGCCCGCTTCACGAAGCCGGTAGTACGGGTACCAGACCTCAAGCACCTGGTACATCTCGTCCACCATGATTGCTACCTTCTTCGCTGACATAATCCGTAACTCCTTTCACGTTGTCTGGTTGCCGTAAGCCTCGATAAACTGCCTGACCTGCGGCTTGATATAAATCTGTTCAATATCCACGACCTTGGGCAGCGCCTCGGCACACATGGCTGCCACGGAGACCGAGGGCGCCTGGGTATCCACAAAGAAGACGGGCCGGCCCTTGACGGTGCAAAGCCCCCCGCCGGCACCGCCGAGCGGCTCGTTGCGGATACTCACCCCGCCGCCTTCCAGCAATCCCAGAAGCTCTTGCAAAATCATTTGCTCATTCATGGCCGGTTCGGTATCCTGCCAGTGGCGGCGTTCAAGAAAAACGTCCCAAAAAGTCGATATACATTTATGAAGACCGGATTTTATAGCAGGAATGGACAATTGGCAAGTATTACGGAAAAACGCCTTTCGCTCCACAGGCGGGTGGAAGTCCAGCAACATCAGAATGAGTCGCTAAAATGCCAGCTCGCTGGCTTGCAGCACCTGGCCAACATCGGCACGGTCAGTCACATGATCGCCCATGAGATGAACAATTTGCTGACGCCGCTGGGGAGCTATGCTGCCTTTGCCCTGAAGTATCCGGACGACAAAGCCCTGGCCCAGAAAGCGCTTGAAAGGACCGTCCGGAATTGTGAACGCATCTCTAAGATCATGGAGAGCATGCTCGCTTTGGTCAACGGCAAGACGCAAAAGGCGACGGAAGCCCGACTTTGCGATTTGGTCGAGGAGGTCTTTACCTGTCTTTGCCGGGATTTCACGAAGGACAGCATTACCGTTGATGTCCAAATTCCCGAAGATCTTGTGGTTTACGTCGTGCCCGTTCAGATGCAGCAGGTCTTTATGAACCTGATTCTCAACGCCCGCGACGCGATGCTACCACACGGCGGCGTCTTGTCCATCGAGGCCGTGGAGAAAGCCGACATCGCCGAGATACGCGTGGCCGATAGTGGTGACGGAATCGACCCGGACCACCTGGACACCATCTTCGAGCGGTTCGTGACGACCAAGCGAGACGCAAACCAGGCGGAATACTCGGGGACCGGCCTCGGACTGGCCTTCTGCAAAATGGTCGTCGATGGACACGGGGGGAGCATTTCAGTAGAATCTGAACCTGGTCATGGAAGCACTTTTAAGATCGCGTTACCCAAAACCAAGATCGGTCCGGCCGGTGCGTAGCCTGAAATGCGGGCCTGACGGGTCGGATAATCGCTGATGGTAGCCCAGGTTCCCAAGATCATCTTATTGGCAATCTTGCTTGTCGGCTCGGCCTTCTTCTCCGGAGCGGAAACCGCCTTCTTTAATCTCTCGCCCCGTCAGATCAAGCTTCTGAAGGAATCCAAACACAGACTCCAGAAGCTGACTTCGGCGCTGCTGAGCAAACCGGGCCGGCTGCTCAACGCCTTCTTGTTCGGCAACATGACGGTCAACGTCCTGTACTACGCGGTCGCGAGTGTCCTGACCGTTCGCATGAACCAGTACGGCCGGCTGGCCGCGGCAGTCACCGGACTGCTCACCTTTGCCGTACTGGTCCTCTTCGGCGAAATCCTACCCAAATCCATGGCATACGCCAATTCCAAGAACTTGAGCGTCCTGGCCGCCCTGCCTGCCTTTCTATGGCTGAAGGTTTTTGCCCCTCTCGAACTTGTGTTCAAGGTTTTCGTGACAGAGCCGGCCATGCGGCTACTCCTGGGACCGAGAAGACAGCCCAAAACCATCAGCGTCAATGAATTCAAGTCTTTGATCGAGACCATCCGAAAGGAGGGGTTAATCAGTGCCGACGAGAATCGACTTCTGGGAGAGGTGCTTGAACTGGGCTACCTGAAGGTCCGCAACGTCATGCGGCCTCGCGTGGACATGGTTGTGTGCGCCGTTTCGGATTCTATCCAAGAGGCTAGGCGGAAGATGGAGGAACATCATCTGACGAAACTGCCCGTCTACGTCGGCGAGATCGACAACATCGTCGGTTTCGTCCATCTTCGCCAATTGTTGCTCAAACCCGGCACCTCGTTGGACAAAATCGTCCAGAAAGTCCACTTCGTCCCGGAGCAGAAGACGGTCGAGTCGCTTCTTGAATTCTTTCGCCGGTCTCAGACGGACATGGCCATCGTGGTTGATGAGTATGGCGGGATCGCGGGCTCGGTCCGTCTCGAAGACATTGCCGAAGAGTTACTCGGCCAGATCGAGCCGGCCGCCCCGGTCGAGCCGATCCGACAGACGGGACCTTTTGAATATCGCCTCGCGGGCAATCTGGCCGTGCACGACTGGGCCGATCTGTTCGACGTCGATCTGGCTCAGACACAGCAGGTTACCGTCGGCGGACTGGTCACCGCCCTCCTTGGGAGGATACCCCGGCCGGGAGATACGGCACGTTTGAAGAATCTCAAGTTCACTGTGGAAGAGATGCGAAGGAACCGCGTCGAGACGCTCATGTTAACCCTCGAACCGGCTCGGAACAGCGATGCATAGCGCACTCATCGTATTGATCGTTGCGTGCTTTGTCATGCTGGGAGGGTTGTTTTCCGGCTCCGAGACGGGTCTATACCAACTCAGCCGACTTCGCCTGCGAATCGGCGTCGAAAAAAGGCAATTGCCCTTTGTCATCCTCGGCCGTTGCTTGCATGATAGCTCCGGCTTGTTGCTATCGTTGCTGATAGGCAACAATCTCGTCAACTACCTAGCGACGAGTCTTGTCACCAGCGCGTTTCTGGGTCGATTGGGCGCCGAATACGAACACAGGGCGGAGATATTCGCCACGTTGGTGATGGTTCCGGTACTGTTTGTTTTCGCGGAGATGATCCCCAAAAACCTGTTCTTCTACCGCGCCGACGTGCTAATGCCCTTCCTGTCACCGGTTCTCTATGCTTTCTACAAACCTCTCAAGTGGTTCGGGATCGTGCCGCTGTTCAAAGGTGTATCGAGTCTCTTCTCCAGGCTTGCGGGACTGGCGGCGTCCCCGGAGGCCGTGATGACCTCCGCTCAAAGGCACAAGATTCAGGCCATCTTGAAAGACACTCATGACGAGGGTATTCTCAGCCCCGTGCAAAGTGACATTGTTAAACGCTTGGTGGGCATTTCCCACGTTCATATCCGGGCCGTGATGATCCCCATCGGCAAGGTCGAGATGGTTCGCGTCGAGTCCGACCGCTCGGCGCTGCTGGGCAAATTGAACAAGTGTGCCTTTACCCGTTTGCTCGTCATGGGGATCGACCGTAGCGACGTCCTCGGCTTCGTGAATATCTATGAGACGTTGGGCTCGTCCAGAGAGTTCCGTGATCTGCGAGACTTCGTCAAGCCGATCCGCGAGCTGGACGCGGACACGACGGTAACTGATGCGATCCATTTTATGCAAGCGGAGGGGCTGAGGATCATTCTGGTCACGCGAGCCGGGCGGATCGGACGGGCCAGACCCATCGGGATCGTGACCATGAAGGACCTGGTCGAAGAGCTTCTCGGCGATCTGGCGGAATGGTAAGGACATTTATGATTTATGATTGACGATTTTCGATTGTCGATTTATCAACTGGTTTGACGATGACTGAGAGAGTCTCCAAAATACTTGTGGTGACAGCATTGGCTGTTCTTTCGCTCGCGATGCTGGCCAATAGTATGACTAAGCCGGTCGCGCGGGATGAACAGATGTACTGCAGCGGCGCCATCCTGCTGGCTCAGGGTGAGATGATCTACAAGGACTTTTCATATGCGGCCCAGATGCCCTACCACCCGCTGCTCTGCGCCGCCCTGTTCAAACTGTTCGGCACGACGTACTACCTGCTTGTGGTCAGGCTGCTCTCCTGCGCCTGTGACATTTTGGTGATGGTGTGCATCGTCGCCATCTATCGGCGCATCTTCAAACCCTTCGCCACGACAGGTGTGTTACTGGGCTTGGCGGCAGCGATCCTGTATGCGTTCAATCCCCTGGTCGGTTACGCTAACGGCTACGCATGGAACCACGACGTCGTTATCTTGTGCGTGGTGCTGTCCTTGTGGCTGTTCGTCTCAAGGGATGTTCAGAAGAAACCTCAGTATTGGCGCTTGGCTGCCATCGGCGCCTTGCTTACGTTCGCCACCTTCATGCGCGTCACCACGGTCTTAGTGGAGCTGTTGTTCTTTGTCGTTGTACTGAGCTTGCCGGCCAAGTCCATCAAGCAAAGACTCAAGACTGCCCTGCCGTTTGTAGCCGCGTCGGTCG
The DNA here is from genome assembly GCA_037381725.1 of Sedimentisphaerales bacterium. GTDB lineage: Bacteria > Planctomycetota > Phycisphaerae > Sedimentisphaerales > Anaerobacaceae > JAFGTG01. Next base: position 4,382 of record JARRQQ010000232.1, on the reverse strand, counting down.
TGCTGATGATCTGGCCTTTGTGGGTCATCGCGCAGGCCCCGCGGGCATTCTTTCTCGACCTTGTCAAGGTACCGATGCTCTACGGCCGATGGCTCCAAGAGATCGGGATGGTTCACAACAAAGCCGCCCTGACCTTTGCGTGTCTGACGACGCCGGCCTATTTCATTCTCTTGTTGCTGACGATCTACCTTTGCCTAGCGGGTCTGTTTCTTCGCCACAGGTTGAAGATAGCAGACGCGCGGAACCTGTGGCTTGCCGCCCTACTGCCGATTGTTTTCTTCGTGATCGCGCTGATTCCGCCGACGATGTGGCGGCAATATCTCGCGATCCCGGTCCCGTTCTTGGCAATTGGCCTCGCCTTTCCCCTCTCGTATCTGCGGAGGCTCGGCCCGAAGGGCAAGGTTGGCAAGCACTTCAAGATAGGGGCCGTCTCGATAGCCCTCGGCGCATTGATCGCCGTCCTTTCGTACCCCGTCGTCCTGTATCGAACCCTGATGGTTGTCGTGCCCGAACGATGGGCGCCGGTCGAGCTGCACGGCATCTCGAAAGACATCGTCGCTAAGACAAAGGAGCCTAAACAAATACTCACGTTAGCCCCCCTACTGGCGCTCGAAGGCGGCGGAAAGATATATACGCAACTGTCCGCCGGCGCCATCATCTACCGCATCGCTGATTCTCTGTCACCGGAAGAACGGCAGATCACACACACGGCCGGCCCCAAGGAGCTTCCGGAACTGATCGAAGAAATACCCCCTTCGGCGGTGATACTTGGCGTGGAAATGCCGCGTCTTGAAGAGCCGATTTTCAAACTGGTCGTTCGGCCCGACTGGAAACGCGAAGATTACGAAAACGGGCCGACCGTCTATTTCAGGCCTTAATCATATGACACTTAAATGGGGAATGAGCATGGGCAAATGCAAGATCATCACACAAATTGGTTCTTTGCCGTATGATGACGTGGACAGCGCCGTGGAGTACAGCCTGAGACATGACATTCCGTTTCTACCGGAGCTACCCAAGCTGGGCGACGCGATGCTGGACTATATCGAAAGACCCGGCAATCTGAGCTGTCTGGCAGCGTTCAAGAAGAAGGTCGAGGGTAGCGAGATAGTGAAAGTGCAGTGTATCGGCCCCGCCACGCTGATCCTCAGCGGATATAACCAGGACGATGCGGTGAGCCGGGCTTGTCAGCATATCGACGCCGTGCTCGACGGTTTGAACGTCGGCAATATCATTCTTTTTCTGGATGAGCCGGCTCTGGGACAAGCCGGATTCGACTACCAACAGTTATGGACTCCGCTTTTCGAGAGCTTTGACGTCACGCCGGGCGTCCATGTCTGCGGCAACATGGACTGGGACGAGTTGTTCGACTCAGACCTTGAGATCATCAGTTTCGATGCCTCGCAATACGATATTACCAGGTATCCGAGCTACAGGAACGGCAAGAAAATCGCCTGGGGGATAAAGACGCGGAGCGATGTCAGAGACTTCCGGGAAGGCGATCTACTGACGCTGCCTTGCGGTATGGGTCCGAAGGTCTTCAGTACGGATGACTGCGTACCTTGCCTCGATAACCTGTTAGAGATTTCCAATGACTTCAGGTCATGCAGCGTGTGATAGGAGAGAGAGCATGAAAAGATCACTGAGCCTTTGACGCTGCCGCTCACGCAGCGCCCTGCGTGGCTGGAGCGGGACGGGATAGTCATGGCAGGCAGCTGGGAGCCGCTGCTGTGTCGCGTTCGGCGCGACGGCAACACCGGCTACATACCGACACCCGAACAACGCGCCGCCTATGAAAGGGAGCACAGCCCTGAGATGATCGCGGAACTAAAGGCGCTGGGCGTCAATTTCATCATGATGCACTGCTATAAGGGCGCCGGCCTCGAGGCGGAGCGCGAGAGCATGGCCGAGGCGGTTAAGTTCGCCACCTTGTGCCACGAGGCTGGTCTGCGCGTGGGCGTGTACAACTTCAGCGGGGCTTTCCTCTGGGAGCCGCTGTTCAAGGAAACACCGCAAGCCAGGGACTGGGTCTTGCTCGACGAGGCCGGCCGGCCACTGACGTATGGCTCGGCAACCTATCGTTACCGCTGGAACCGCAATCATCCGGGCGCGCAGGCGTTCTACAAGCGGATCGTTCGCTTCGCCGTCCGGGACATTGGAGCCGATCTGCTGCACTTCGACAACTACGGCTATGGCCCCGGTGGCGACGCAAACTCCATCCAGCGATTCCGGGAGTATCTCCGCGAGACCTTCACCACCTCGCAGTTGAAGCAGATGGGCGTCGATGACCTGAACGAGGTGCAGCCTCCTATGAGTGGTCCGCCGGAGAATATGCTCCGTCGGGCGTGGTTGGAATTCTGTTGTCGCTCGCTCGCCGATTCCTATTACGACATGAGCCGGTACGCCCGCTCACTCCGCAAGGATATTCTGATCGAGTGCAATCCCGGCGGTCCGGGCAATTGGATTCGCCCCCCTGTTGACCACGGGCGGCTCCTTCAGGGCGGCGAGGCTCTCTGGGACGAGGGCCGGGCGCCCGGCTACGATGATGGGCATCTCCACACGCGCATCCGCACGTATAAAGTCGCCCGCCGGATGGATAACGTCGCGTTTGCCTACACGACCCGGCCGCTTGAGATGGCCGAATCCATGGCCTTTAACCGCGATTGCCTTGGCTGCATCTGCTGGTTCGAGTATGGCAAGATCGTCGCCAAGCCCGGCTCGAACAAGCCCGTCGCGGAAAGCCTCGCCCCGTTCATTCGTTTCTTCCACGAGCGCCGCGACCTGTTTCGCGGAGCCAAGGTTGTAGCCGACGTGGCAATTCTGCGCAGCTTCCCATCGCAGGTGTTTGCAGCCCCGAATTCCGCTCGGCTTACCTATCGCGCGGAACAGGCTCTGATCGAAAACCGGCTCTGTTTCCAGATCATATACGATCACCACCTTACCGATCTGACGCGCTACCGCGTGCTGGTTCTGGCCGGGTGCGTGGCGATGTCTGATCAGCAGATAGGGCAAATCAAGCGATACGTCGAATCCGGGGGCCGTCTTTGCATCGTCGGTTCCGCCGCGACACATGATGAATGGATGCGACCTCGCGACGTGCCGATGCTGAATGACCTGCCCGCTGACCACGTCGTGCGCATCGACGAAAATGGCGACATCATCGACGCGGTTCGCCGGGCCTGTGGCGGGAGGCTCTCCGTGTCGATCCGGGCTGAACCCGGGCTATGTTCGGAGTTGACGGAACAACCAGCCAGACGACTCGTGCACTTAGTGAACTACCGCTCTGACGGTCCCGTTAAAGACATTTCCGTCACACTGCGTTTGCCCATGGGGCGCCAGGTCGAAGCCGTAACGCTGGCAAGTCCGGAGCGAGGGAACGATCTCGAATTGGACTTTCAGGCCCAGGCCGGCACGACCACATTCCGCGTGCCACAGGTGCGCACCTACGAAATCGCCGTCGTGAAGATGAAATAACTGGGTCTTCTATGTGTGTAATCTTTGGTTGACTTCGTGTAACCGTGAGTGGTAGAATAAAAATAGAGCGCGATTGCGGGTCAAGAAATAGGGTCGGGGATGTGTACAGACTATGGAAAGACACGAAGAAGAGCGAATGTGGGTGCAAACCTGGCAGAAAGCCGGTCCGGTCCTTAAAAAGTTGCGCCGCCGGGAGGTTCGGCGTGCTGACACTACCAAGGCCATCCTCCAATTAGAGGACGCTTTCCAATCAGCCTTGCGAGAGTGCCCGCCCGGACCTACATCCGGGCTTGTAGAGCAACAACGCTGGTTTGTTCGGTGGAAACCATGAAAACTCTCTTTCTGTTGGCTGCCGAGCCTGATCGTTTCTTCCAGGAACGACGGTGGCACTACTGTTTCATCGGTGGGATCGCGAACCAGCGATGGGGCCAACCTCGAACCACCGTAGATGTTGGCGTAACCCTTCTGACCGGCTTGGGCGCCGAAGAGATTTTTGTGGATGAATTGCTGTCCGTCTATTCGGCGCGGATTCCCGATGGCCGATTATTTGCCCTGCAACACCGGGTGCTCCTACTGCGTTCCTCCGCCGGGATTGGAATCGATATCTCTTTGGGAACGATTGCTTTCGAGGAGAGGATGATAGCCCAAGCCAGTCGATATGAATTCCTTCCTGGCGTTTCTTTGTTGACGTGCAGCGCGGAAGACTTGGTTGTGCTCAAAGCATTCGCTGATCGCGGTCAGGATTGGCTTGACGTAGAAGGTATTCTCGTCCGGCAGAAAGGCCTTTTGGATTGGGATCAGATCCACCCTTAGCGAACCTGAAAGAAGCTCCGGATATTCTGGGCCACCTGCAGCGGCTCCGTCGAGAATTGTCATGAAGATTGCTTTACTGCCACAAATCTCGGAAA